>JANLHA010000031.1 GCA_024653845.1 Candidatus Omnitrophota bacterium
ATGACCGGACTTCTGTGGGATTCAAGCCGATGTGCGCGACCGTTTGTCCGTCGGAAGCGATTTTCTTTGGTCCTAAATCGGTCATTGAAGCTCAGCGCAAGAATAAGGCGAATAACCAATTTATTTTTGGTGGACAAGAGATTACAACCAAGGTGTATATCATGATGGACACCTCGGAAGGCTCCATTGATATGGATGTTATGGATTTTATTAGCACGAATATTGAAGATCCCCAGCCGTGGGTTGTTTAAAAAGGACTTTTTATGTCAGATCCTATCGAAAAACGTTTGCAGGAAAAGTTCAAAGAGATTCCTAAGTGGGCCGAAGACTTTCCTTTGGATCACCCGAAGGACGCCAATATTTCCCGACGAGATTTTATTCGGTATTTGGGGTTGGTATCCCTTGGTTTTTTTGCCACGACCCTGGGTGTGTGGGTCAAGGCATTGTTTAAATCGCAACAGGTGCATTCTTACACTTCGATGAAGATTGTCGATCGAGACGATTTGAAGATTGGGGAGTCTTATGTTTTTGAAATTGCAGGCGTCAAAGAACCGGCTATCTTGGTACGATTAAATCAAGATGAATTTGTCGCTTTTGGACAAAAATGCACGCATCTTCAATGCCCGGTCATTTGGAAAAAAGATGAGAAAATTTTATTCTGTCCTTGCCATAAAGGTGCGTTTAATGGAACTACGGGCGATGTTCTTTACGGACCGCCCGAACGTCCACTTCCTAAACTCAAGATTGATGTGAGAACCGACGGTATTTATTTTGTTGGCATGGAAAGGGGAGAGTTGGTATGAAATTTTCAGATAAGAAAGAAGAATTTACCCATACCATTGAATCGGTGTGTCTTTTTATGAGTTTGGGAGCGATTTTCTTCCAAATTTGGGTGCTCATCTCCGGGATCGAAGCTTATTTGAGAGGTAACTATGCCGCATTATTCCCAACCATGATTTTGAGTGGATTGGCCTTTCTCTTCTGTGGCATCGGCGTGCTTTTGACAAATGTCGATTTCTTAAAAGGCATGGCGGAAGGCCGCAGTAAAACCTATCAGAAAAAGAGTTCTTAAAGAAAGACAGATTATGCAAGAACGTGCAACGGCCCAGTCTCATCGGGTCCTTTTTTTAAATACATTGGCCTTTACGATTTGTTTTGCAGCGTGGATGCTCAATGGGGTGCTTGTCACTTTTTTGTCGTCGAACCAAGTGTTCAATTGGGGGCCGGTTGAAATCGGTTGGCTTATGGGGATCCCGGTATTGACCGGATCTCTCTTTCGTTTGCCAGCAGGGATGTTGACGGATAAATTTGGCGGAAAGCCTGTTTTTGGAGCGGTGCTTTTATTCTGCGCAATTCCAATGTATTTGTTGTCGTACGCCAATAATTTTATGGAATTTGCGTTTTGTAGTTTTGGTTTTGGGTTGGTGGGAGTAAGTTTTTCGATTGGGATCGCTTTTTCCTCTGTCTGGTATCCTAAAAAAATGCAAGGTACGGCGTTGGGAATCTTTGGAGCTGGAAACGCTGGTGCGGCCTTGACAACATTGATCGCGCCAAAAGTTTTAAACATCCTCACTCAAAATGGAGAAAATCTTGAAGGGTGGAGAATGCTCCCCAAGTATTACGCGGCAATCCTTTTTCTCATGGGGATTGTATTTCTTGTTTTTTCGATCAATAAAAAACCATTGTCCAGCAGCAAACATTGGGTGGACATGCTTCAACCTTTGAAACATGTGAGGGTTTGGCGTTTTGGTCTTTATTACTTTTTGGTATTCGGATGTTTTGTAGGTTTCTCCCAATGGCTGGTACCTTATTTTGTCAGCGCTTATTATATGCCGCTTGTAACAGCTGGTATTTTGGCTTCCTTTTTTAGTTTCCCTTCGGGACTAATTCGCGCTCTCGGTGGATGGATATCGGACAAATGGGGGGCTAGAAAAGTCATGTATTGGGTCCTGGGGGCGTCAACCATCATTTCTTTTCTATTAATTATTCCTAAGATGGAAATTTATTCTCCGGGGCAGGGTGTGATAGCGACAAGTCCAGGTATTGTCACGCAGGTGGATTCAGAGTCGATAAAGGTGGGAGACAAAGCCTACACGTTCATCCAGAAGCAGGCCGAAAATGAAAATTATGATGAAAAACTTCTTATTTTCCCCACCAAAGAAATTTGGCAAGAGCCCCTCGTTAAAGTTAATCAAAGGGTTGAAAAGAAACAGTTGTTGGCCAAGGGGATAACCCGGATCTATTTTCAGGCCAATGTTTGGATTTTTGCTTTTTTGGTTTTTGTGTTGGGTGTGATTTGGGGGATTGGAAAAGCCGCGGTTTATAAACATATTCCGGATTATTTCCCTGAAGAAGTCGGGGTCGTCGGTGGAATGGTGGGGGTTTTGGGTGGGCTGGGTGGATTTTTTTGTCCAATCATTTTCGGTTATTTGCTCCAAAACACAGGGTTATGGACGAGTTGCTGGATGTTTATATTTCTTCTGTCAGGTATTTGTCTTTGGTGGATGCACGCAGTCATTGTGCATATGATGAGAATGAAAAATCCGGCTTTGGTTCGTCTCATTGAAAATGAGGTCACTTAAAGATAAGGAAAATTATGCCACAAATTAACATTCACAATTGGGACGTTGAAGACGTGAAATTTTGGGAATCTCAAGGTCAGAAAATCGCCACCCGAAATCTTTGGATTTCGATTCCTGCGTTGCTGCAATCTTTTTCGATTTGGATCATGTGGGGAATGATCATTGTGCAAATGAAAAAGTTAGGCTTCACGTTAGGGATGCCTCATCAGACTCCCGAAGATTTAAAAATTTTTAATGAGATGTTATGGACGTTGCCGGCAATCGCAGGGCTCGCAGGGGCCACCCTGAGGATCCCCAATTCATTTCTCATTGCGATCGGCGGCGGTCGCAATGTGGTTTTTTTCTCGACATTGCTTCTTTTGATTCCTTCGATCGGCGCGGGATTTGCACTTCAGAATGTTCATACGCCATATTATGTGTTTGCTATATTAGCTGTTTTTTCCGGATTTGGCGGCGGTAATTTTGCGTCGTCGATGTCCAATATTTCTTTCTTTTTCCCAAAACGAATGCAAGGCACAGCGCTGGGGTTAAACGCAGGACTTGGAAACTTAGGTGTGAGTGTGATGCAATTTCTGATTCCGGTCGTCATTACCGCGGGATTTTTTGGAAGCCCTGCTGGCGCGGGGTTGCCACTGATCGAAGCGGATGGGACCAAGGCAGCCGGCACACTTGTTTTTATCCAGAATGCAGGTTGTTTGTGGACGCCATTCTTAATTTTATCGGCGATTGCCGCGTTTTTTGGGATGAATAATTTGAAAAGCGCAACGCCTGAACTGGGGAACTATCCCGCAGAGTTTTCTAAAATTGCGCTTCTGATCAGTTTTGGATTGATCGCGGCAGGAGTGGGTGCTTATTTGCAGACAATTTTAAAGCTTAATATGTGGCTTGTTCTTCCGATCACCATCCTTTTGACGTTATTCTTGATGAAGTTTTTTTCACCCAAACAGATTAAGGGAAATCTGGCCAAGCAATTTGCAATATTTAAGAATAAGCATAACTGGATCATGACCATTCTGTATGTCATGACTTTTGGTTCTTTCATTGGATATTCTGCATCTTTTCCAAAGTTGATTCAAGATGTCTTTGGATATTTGCCCGACGGACAGGTCAATCCTAGCGCGCCGAATCCTATGACGTGGGCATTTTTGGGGCCATTGGTCGGAGCTTTAATCCGTCCCGTCGGTGGATGGTTTGCCGATAAGATCAATAGCGGATCGAAGGTCACCACCTGGAGCACGATTGTGCAGGTCGTCGCGGCATTAGGGGTGGCCTTCTTTATTGTTAAAGCCAAATCCTTGGCCACACCCGAAACATATTGGTGGCCGTTTTTTATTTTATTTATGATTCTTTTTATGGCAACAGGGATTGGGAACGGTTCAACATTTAGAAGCATTCCCTATATTTTTCCGAAAGAACAAGCGGGGCCCGTATTGGGTTGGACATCAGCGAT
Source organism: Candidatus Omnitrophota bacterium (assembly GCA_024653845.1). Taxonomy (GTDB): domain Bacteria; phylum Omnitrophota; class Gorgyraeia; order Zapsychrales; family JANLHA01; genus JANLHA01. The sequence continues at coordinate 4,033 of JANLHA010000031.1, forward strand.
CGCAGCTTACGGCGCGTTTATCATCCCAATCATTTTCGGACAGCAGATCAAGGTTGGGCATGCGGAATACGCGCTTTACGGGTTTACGATTTATTATATTGTTTGTCTTTTCTTAAATTGGTATTATTACGATCGGAAAAATTCAGGAATCAAATGTTAATTTATGGTTGGACAGAGACAGAATATGTTGCCGCGCATTGTTTCAATTAATATTTCAAAAGGGGGGATCCCTAAGATTCCTGTTTCTTCCATTCGTGTCACCGTCGCTGGTTTAGAGGGAGACGGGCATAATCATGCTAAGCACAATACCCCTCTTCAAGCGGTTTGTATCCAAGATGTAGAAAAACTAGAAGAACTCAATCAAAACGGTTATCAGCTGAGTCCAGGTCAAGCTGGAGAAAATTTAACCGTCCAAAATTTGCATGTGAATAGTTTGCCGTTAGGAACAATCCTTACATTTTCTGGAGGTGTTGTTCTTGAGATTTCTAAGGTGAGAAAGCCTTGTTATGTCATGGATGCCATTCATCCGCAATTGAAGGAAGACGCTTTGGGAAGGCACGGGATGTACGCCAAGGTCCTGCAGGAAGGCACTCTTCAAATTGGTGCTTCAGTTACGCTTCGTTAGGAATCACCGTAGTAATTGTTCCCTAAGAGTGCTATACTTAAACTAGATCATTTAAATAGAATAAGTCCTACCAACGACAGACCTCCTAATTCTCTCTGAAACTCCCCAGTCTGCTAGTCGATATTTTGATTTATAGGCCTTATTATCCATTGTAAAACTTTGCAATATATCCAAATTTTTCTTGGATGATTCAATGTAATCAAGGAGTGTCAACTATGGATGTGATATCTTCCAAAGTCAAAAATAAAGAGAATTGGCAAGACACGATTGCCAAATATCAACAACCGCAAAGAGCCAAGAGTATAGGGCAACTGCTCAATACATTGCTTCCGTATGCTTTATTATGGTATGTGATGCTGAAATGTTTAAGCATTTCGTATTGGTTAGTTCTTCCTTTGATCCCCATTGCAGCGGGATTGTTGGTTCGCATATTCATCATTTTTCACGATTGTGGCCACGGGTCTTTTTTTAAATCAAGAAAAGCCAATAATTTTTGGGGATTCATCACCGGCGTCTTGACATTTACGCCCTATCAATACTGGCGGTATGAACATGCTGTTCATCATTCTCATGCCGGCAATCTTGATCATCGTGGGGTGGGTGAAGTTTGGACGATGACGGTCAACGAATATCTTAAAGCGTCTCGCTGGATGAGGATCAAATATCGTTTTGCCCGCAATCCTCTTTGCTTGTTTATTATTGGTCCGTTGATCCTTTTTCTGATTGTGCATCGTCTTCCTATGGGGACATCTGGACCAAGAGGATACAAGAGCGTGCATTTGACCAATCTTGGAATTTTAATGATAGCCTTAACAATGAGCCTTCTTTTTGGTTTTAAAACGTATCTTCTTATCCAATTGCCCGTTCTCATGATTGCAGCGTCGGCAGGAGTGTGGTTATTCTACGTCCAGCATCAATTTGAGGGTGTTTATTGGGAGCGCAATGCGAATTGGGACTATGTCACGGAAGCTTTGAAGGGGAGTTCTTTTTTCAAATTGCCTAAAATTCTGCAATGGTTTACGGGAAATATTGGATTCCATCATATTCACCATTTGAGTCCACGTATTCCCAACTATTTTCTTGAGAAGTGTTACAAGGAAAACCCGATGTTCCAGGATATCAAGCCCATCACATTGCTGACTAGTCTGAAATCATTGACATTCCGTCTTTGGGATGAGCAGCACAATCGATTGGTCGGCTTCGGTTATCTTAAGAAGTTTAAATCTTTATAAAGCCTTCTATTTTATCCTCTTTTCCTCAACTATTGGAGATGCTCTGGGCCATGATGGTTAGCAATCGTCATGGCCTTGTCTTTCTTGAATCATTTTTAAGAAAGCGTTATAATAAATATCAATAAGAGCGAAAACCTTTGTAATAGAATAAGATAAGAATTTAATGTTCTTGTTGGATCAATCATTGCTTAGGAAATATCGCTATGTATCAAGCCGAAAAATTCACCCTAGCACACCGCGAAATTGAAGAGATTTTGACAAAATCATTCAAAGAGCTTGCGGATATCAAATTTGCTTTGGATGAATCCGCTATTGTCTCCATCACCGATCAAAAGGGCAAAATCACTTTTGTGAATGACAAGTGTTGTAAAATTTCTAAATATTTTCGAGAAGAGCTTTTGGGTCAAGATCATCGCGTGTTCAATTCAGGACATCATCCTAAAGAATTTATGAGGGATTTATGGGCGACTATTACCCAGGGGAAGGTCTGGCGCGGTGAAATTAAGAATCGGGCCAAAGATGGAACATTTTACTGGGTTGATACGACCATTGTTCCTTTCTCAAATGCTACGGGTCAACTTTATCAATATGCTGCCATCCGTCACGAGATTACCCAACAAAAAGTAGCTGAAGAAGCTCTTTCGGCCAGCGAAGAGAAATTTAGAGATTTTTTTGAAAATGCGCCGGTGGGTTTTCATATTTTGGATAATCATCAACTCTTTCTTGATATCAATAAAACGGAATTGGAAATGATCGGCTATCAGAGAAATGAGGTCATCGGTAAGAAGTTTTGGAGGGATCTGGTCTGTCCCGAGATGAAAGCGCAACTTGAGCAAGATTGGCAACTCATTTCAAAACATGGAGAAATCTTAAACAGGGAATGCACCCTGATCCATAAAAGTGGTCGGCCTATACATGTGTTGCGCAATGTTGCTGCGAAATTTGATCAATCCGATCGCCTTATCAGCACGCGAGGAAGTATTATTGATGTTACTGAAAAGAAAAGAATGGAAGATGCCATCAAAGAATTGCCTCAGCAAATCCTTGTCGCTCAGGAGGAGGAACGTAAGCACATTGCCCAGGAGATCCATGATGATTTTGGCCAACTGTTGATTGCGTTAAAGATTTTTCTTGTCAACAATATGACAGATTTTATAGAGAAATATCCTGAACTGCAACAGCTGAATGATGACCTTAAGATCAAAATTAACGAGATTATTCAGAATGCGAGGAATTTATCCCATAAGTTGGCCCCGCCACACTTGGAATATACAGGATTGATACGGGCGCTTAAAGAATTGATCGAAAATATGGGATTAGATAAGAAATTCTCAATCAAATTTGTGCATCGGAATCTCAAGAATATCGATTTTGAAAAGAAAGACATTATTATCTTCAGGATTGTTCAGGAGGCTTTGGCCAATATTGTGAAACATTCTGGGGCTAAAAATATTGAAATGGGTTTGCAGCATAGAGGAGGAAAAGTCCATTTAAAGATCAAGGACGATGGGGAAGGATTTATTCCTAGGGAATATGTAAAATCCAACATGAAGAGTTTAGGGATTTCTGTGATGAGAGAGCGCGCCAAGCTGGCGGGAGGTATCTTACAAATAAAATCAGCTCCTGGGGCGGGAACCCAAATTCGTCTCAGTGTTCCCATTAAGGAAAAACAAAATGTCAAGAAGTAGAATCATCATTGCCGATGATCACACCTTTGTCAGAGTTGGATTGAAAGAGCTTATCAATAAAGATCCTGACCTCATGGTTGTTGCTGAAGCAAAGAATGGGCAAGAACTTTTAGATGTCTTGGTGAATAAGAAATGTGATCTTGTTGTCATGGATATTTCCATGCCGGAGATGGACGGTGTGACAGCCATTCAGGAAATCCGTGGGAAGTATCCAAAGCTTAAAACGCTCATCCTCTCCATGTTGAAAGATTATACGCATTTTCATGAAGTCATGGCTCGTGGAGCTTGTGGGTATATGGTCAAAGATGATGCCCCGGAGCAACTTCCTTCGGCGATAAAAACGATTTTGCAGGGGAAGAAATTTGTTTCTCCTTCGGTTGCAACAATGCTTGCCGAACGGGAATTGCGGTCTCTCAACGAATCGGTCCCGTCTTTAGAAATTCTTACCCGTCGTGAAAAACAAATTCTTACCATGATTGCCAAGGGGATCCCTAATAAGAATATTGCTTCCAGACTCAAAATCAGCATCCGTACCGTCGAGCACCATAGAGGCAATCTGACCGATAAATTAGGTTTTAAGGACCCGACTTCTCTCATCAAGTACGCCATCGAGAAAGGCATTATTTAAGGATTCATTGGTATTTCTATCCCGCCCCAAACAATTGAGCGATTTGTTCCCAAAATAATTCCCCCATATATTCAATAAATCCTGTTTTGATCCTACTTACCCAGAAATAGGTAGCGCTACCTATTTCTGGGCGTATAAGACCCCATATATTGATTTCTTGTTATTTGATATAACAAATCTAGAGATCTACTTGGAAGGAGAAAAGAGCAACAAAATGATAAATAAAACGATGTTGATCATCGACGATCACAAAGATTTTAGAGGAATGCTCCGATGGTTTATTGAGAATCGGGTTAAAGATATTGAGATCAAAGAAGCTGCAACAGGAGAAGAGGGCGTGGACATGGCCATCGCAGAAAAACCTGATATCAGTCTGATTGATATTCGTTTGCCAGGGATTGACGGAATTGAAACGGCAAAACAAATCAAGCAACGAGTCCCTGAAAGTCAGATTATTACGATGTCAATGTTTAAACAGAGTTCTGTGGAAAGCCTGATTGCCCAACAAGTCGTTATTTTTTTAAATAAAGAAACAATTGATAGCGAGTTGATTCCGCTTTTATATAAATTATTCAATGAGAATAAAACATAAAAATGGGGGCAGACATGATTACGGAAATTGGAATTATTGCAGGAGCCATCTTAGAGTTTCTTGAAGAGAAGCAGAGTCCAGTAAGCATCACCGAAATTAAACTTCATTTGGATGAACCCCGTGACCTGATTAACATGGCCATCGGTTGGCTCATCCGTGAGAATTATGTCCATATTGTCAGAGATGGCCAAGAATACTTTGTGTTCTCAAAAGAACCGTCTTTTTCAAAGATTTTTGAAAAATGTTTATGTGCTAAATGAAAAAAAGAAGAAATCAAAATACAAGGAGGGACCTATGTTAGCCACCGAGAATCAATATAAAACCAGCAGTGGAAAGATTTCTGAGGCCCTTGAACTGCTCAATGAAGCGGCCAAAGAAAAGAAAGATGAATTGAAAGGATTGTTGACTGATAAATATTCTCATATTAAGCAGGCGATGGCCGCTGGAACAGAGCAAGGCAAGCAAATTTTAGAGAAGGCAAAGCATTTGACTCAAGATGCGATTGTTGGAGGAGAAGAGAAAATCAAAGAGGTGGTGAGCGAGGCGGATAAGCGAGTACATAAAGATCCATGGCCATATATCGTTGGTGCCGCTGCATTTTCTCTTCTTTTCGGGTATTTGATGGGTTCAAAACACAAGTAGCTAGTAAGGAGTGGTGCGGTATGTCGATAGTAAAATTGATTCGAAAAATTCTTTCCCCATTACTCTTTCTTAATATCGTTAGGAGATATCAAGGAAGATCAGCTTTGATAAAAATCAAAGCTGCCCAATTTTATGTGCAGGGTGTCCAAAAGGCGCGAATCGTATCCTTAGGTTTGATACTCGCATTGATTTCACTGGTATTTCTTGCAGGCGGGCTGACCCTGATCCATACAGCACTCTTTTCCTATTCGATGTGGAGCGTTGAAGTGAAGTTTTTTGTGGCCCTTTTATTAGGTATTTTGGAGTTTCTCGGGGCGATAGGAATTTTGTTTCATTTGTTCAGAGAAGAAACTTGGGCCAAGTTTTCCGAAGTTGAAAATGTCGTCAATTCCGTTGTCGACGGCACAAAACAAGAAAAGAGGTCAGAAGCAGGAGTTGTAAATAGAAACTGAGAAAAGGAGGTGCATTATGAAACTCGTACCATGGAGAGAAAAGGGAGCTGGGTTGGATTTATTCGAAGATCTCGAAGATTTCCAGCGAGAAATGAATCGTCTGTTTGATGTCACTTTACAGCGTCCCTTGAAAGCAGGAAATGGCGGACCATTTATGGCGCCCGCTGTTGACATCGTTGATGAGAAAGACCAGATCAGGGTCAAGGCCGATCTCCCAGGAATGAAAAAGGAAGAGATTGAAGTCGATCTCGAGAATGACATTCTTACTATCAAGGGAGAAAAGAAAGAGGAAAGAGAAATCAAGGAAAAGGATTTTCTCCGATCCGAGCGTTATTATGGAGCCTTTCATCGCGCATTTAGTCTTCCATCAAGCGTTGATGCCTCCAAAGTTAACGCGGTGTATAAGGACGGTGTCCTTGAAATCACTTTGCCTAAAAAAGAAGGAGCAAAGCCGAAACAAATCAAAGTTGATATTAAATGAGAAGGCGCTTGCTGTCTGCATGGAGTTTCTTATCTTGAGATCTCCCTGCAGACTTGTCCGAAGTTATCAATATTTTGAATTGGAATAATTCCCTACAGGAGAAGAGAAAATGCCAACAAAAAGAATAAAAGATTATTTGGATAATAATAAAATTAAGTATGCTGTCCTCAATCATCCGGCAACCTATACTGCTCAGGAAACGGCCCAGAGTGCGCATGTCTCCGGCAAAGATATGGCAAAAACAGTGATTGTAAAGATGGATGGGCAGACAGCCATGGTTGTGCTTCCAGCCTCATACAAGATCAATCTTGGTTTTTTACAGGAAATCACTGGATCAGAAGACATTAGGCTTGCTACCGAGGAGGAATTTAGAAATATTTTTCCGGATTGTGAAATGGGTGCCATGCCGCCTTTGGGCAATCTGTATTCGGTGGATGTTTATGTTGCTCGAAGATTGGTAGAAGATGAGGAAATTGCCTTCAACGCCGGTAATCACAGAGAATTGATTAAGATGAAGTACAAAGATTACGATCGCTTGGTACGTCCTTTGATTTTTGATTTAACGTATGAACCTTTCAAGGCGATTGATTAATTTATGATAAGATTATAAAAGATATTTCAGTGGTCATAAAAAAGCGTTGTTGGTGATGCCAAGGGAGCGCTTGAGGTAGGGGATGTTACACCTGTTCTTAAATGGGTTGAAGAACAAGAGGAGCGTCAAAGATGGTCGTCAATATAGAGAGAATGCATGAAGAGGCTTTAACAGTTGTTGGGGGACTGCATTAATGGAAAACTTCACACCATTTTCATCAATTTCTGGGGGTCTGCTTATCGGGGCTGCGGCAGCGATTTTGCTTTTATTTAATGGGAAGGTCCTTGGAGTCAGCGGAATTGTTTCGCGCGCCTTGCTTGCGTTCCGTGAGAAAGCGGTTTGGCAAATTGTATTCTTGATCGGGTTGATTTTCGGGACCGTTCTCTACAGGTTGATTTTCCCATATCAGTTGTCACTTTCGATCGAGGCCTCAGAAACGGTTCTGATGATTGCGGGATTGCTCGTCGGATTTGGTACAAATTTAGGGAGTGGATGTACCAGCGGTCACGGCATCTGTGGAATTGCGCGATTTTCAAGAAGGTCCATTATTGCAACGATCATTTTTATGTTGGCTGCAATGATAACCGTTTATGTCACTAAGCATATTGGAGGAGGTTGACTTTATGAGTTTCATTTCATCCTTTCTAGCAGGCATTGTTATGGCATGGGGGTTATGTATTTCACAGATGGTTAACCCAGCCAAGGTCATTGCCTTTTTAGACATTTTCGGTCGTTGGGACCCGAGTTTGGCTTTGGTGATGGTTGGAGCGTTGTTGGTAACAACAATTTCATTTCGTTTGATTCTTCGACGAGAAAAACCGGTTTATGAAAAACAATTTTTTTTACCGGTTAAGAAAGAAATTGATCCAAAACTTATTTTTGGATCAATATTGTTTGGGATCGGCTGGGGGTTGTCCGGGTTTTGTCCGGCCCCCGCCATTGCTGGCCTTGCCTTTGGTATCAAAAAATCCATCGTCTTTGTAACTTTCATGTTGATCGGAATGATTTTATACAAATTGATTTTTGAGAAAAATGAAACGACCTGCGGCGGATCAAAGAGCTAGGAATCTGGAAGTCTATATGAAAACCGCTGAACATAAACTAAATATTATTTCACGCAGTGATGAGCCTTTCATTGACCGTATCAAGGCTGGAGATTTGTTGGCCGATGCCTTGGGGCATTTCAAAGGCCCACAAACCGTTGTGCTGGGAGTTCCTCGAGGAGGATTGGTGGTAGCACGACAAGTGGCGCACAAGCTCAAAGTCCCTTTTGATATCGTTTTATCTAGAAAATTAGGCGCGCCGCAGAATCCAGAATTGGCAATAGGTTCTATTTCTGAGACAGGAGAAGTTTATTTAGATCAGGATCTTGCACAGAGAGTTGGAGCGGATGAAGATTATTTGAGAGGGGAGAGAGAAAGTCAATTTGCGGAAATCCAGCGCCGCCGGAAAGTTTATCGGAGGGTTTGTCCTAAGATCGATTTAAGAAACAAAATTGTCATTGTGACCGATGATGGAATCGCCACTGGGGCAACGGTGCAATCGGCATTTAAGAGTATCCGTCAGGAAAAGCCACGCAAGCTCATTGGAGCTTTTCCTGTTGGCCCGGAAGACACGTTGAAAAGATTATCTATGCTGGCAGATGAAATCATTTGTTTAAAAGCGCCGTCTTTCTTAGAGGGCGTGGGTCAGTTTTATTTTAATTTTGGTCAGGTCTCTGAAGAAGAAGTTTTAAATATTCTCAAAGAGTGTAGAGAGAGCTCATGATCGACTCTTCGTTAAGTCAAGAAAACTCGAGAGGTATGACCATGAAATTGAAGAGTCCTCAGTTTGGAAATAATGAAATGATCCCTAAGAAATACACATGTCTGGGAGAAGATATCAATCCGCCTTTGCATCTTGAAGGAGTTCCTCAGGGAACAAAAAGTTTTGTTTTGATCGTCGATGATCCGGATGCCCCTAAAGGAACATGGGTGCATTGGGTTGTCTATGATATTCCGGTCATTTCTCAAATTCAGGAGAACAGTGTTCCGGGGCAACAAGGAGCGAATGATTTTGGAAGAAGAAATTACGGCGGCCCATGTCCGCCATCCGGGACCCACCGTTATTTTTTCAAGGTGTATGCTCTCGATGTTCAGCTCAACTTGCCTGAGGGCCAGACAAAATCACAAATTGAAAAGGCCATGGAAGGGCATACGATCGCCAAAGATGAATTGATTGGGCTGTTTACAAAAGCCGCAAGGTAGCCCTTGGGGCGATGATGTTTTGCATTCAGAGGAAATAAAAAATGATTACAAAAACATCCCAAGGTTATATGGTAAGATCCGAAAAAGGAAGGAATTTAGGAGGGCCGTATAAAACAAGGGAAGAGGCTCAAAGAAGATTGCGACAAGTTGAATTTTTTAAGCATCGGAAAGGATAATCACTGGATTGCGATCAACTGTCCTTCACAGCTCAACGAGATACAGGGTTTCTTTTGATCGATCTGGGTTAGCCTACAAAGGAGACAGAATGGAATTATCAATTTTAGTCGCAAAAATCCTTACTTTGACTTACATCTCCGCCGGTATTGCGGCGCTCCGTGGAAAAATTAATTTTGCTCAAATGATCGAAGAATTTGAAAAGTCACCAGCGCTGACTTTTATAACTGGGTTCATTGCTCTTGTTTTTGGCGCTACTTTAGTTCAATATCATAATATTTGGACAAAGGATTGGATCGTCCTGATTACCATTGTCGGTTGGATATCGCTTTTAAAGGGGATTATTCTCATTGCCTTCCCGCAATCCGTTTCCTCTTTCAAAAGCTGGTACAAAAACACTCGAGTTTGGGGCATCATCATGATTCTCTTCGGAGCCCTATTTGCATATTTTGGATTTCTTGGATGAACAGTCCGTTTGTTCTGAATAAAATTTATATTTGTGGGGTAAAAGGGGGCAGGCTTATTTTTAAAATACTTGTTAATAGTCGGGAAAGGATTGGTAAGAACTATAAAAGTAGCCTGTCCCCTTTCTATTAAGCAATTACGATTATAACCAGAAAAAATAGGGATGCCCAATGATAAAAGCCAATCCAATTCAATACAAAATAACATCCCCCATCGGAATTTTATATCTGGTGGCATCTTTAAAAGGATTGCAGGGAATTTACTGGACTAAGCAGCCGGTGAAATTGGTGAAGTTTTTGGATCGTTCGCAGCCATCAGAGAGAATTCTCGATGACTCACAACAGCAACTCGACGAATATTTTTCCGGTCGAAGAAGGAATTTTGACATCCCACTCGACGTCGAGGGAACGGTGTTTCAGAAGAAAGTCTGGCAAGAGTTGGCGAAAATCCCATTCGGTCAAACCGTGTCTTATCGTGATATCGCTAAGAAAATTAAAAATCCCAAGGCGGTTCGAGCTGTGGGTTCAGCCAATGGTCGGAATCCCGTGTGCATTGTCATTCCATGTCACCGGGTGATTGCGGCCGATGGGTCTATTGGCGGCTACACGGGCGGTATCCGCATCAAACAGCAGCTCTTGACGCTTGAACAAGCATAGGATCATGGATTTAAAGCTTTGACTCCCGTCGGATAAAGGAGTAGAGTAATATTGCCTTTTCAGTAAGCCCTTCTATAATTTAGAGCCCTCCCCAAAGGAGGTCCACATGGTTTCTCCGAATTGCATCGTGTCAAGTTCTACCCGTTTGGTTATCAAAGGCGAACCGATTGTTTGGGGTTTCGCTGTGGGACGGGTATTTTATTACCAAGATGTTTTAACGCGTGAATTTGAGATTAAGGAATTGAATGAAGGCCAAGTGGAGGGAGAGCTTCAAAGACTTCTCAAGGCCATCGACCAAGTCCACGCTGATCTCGCGGGTCTTAAAACAAAAGTGACTTATCAAATTGATGCCAAGCATGCCGAAATTTTCAGTGCCCACCAATTGATTCTAAAAGATATCGAATTGTTCAAAGACATCGAGACGGGATTAAAGCATCAATTGTTGAGCGCAGAACAAATTGTTCAGGACGTATTTCAGCGCTGGGAGAAAAAAATAAGAGGGACCGATAGCCATGCGATTAAAGAAAGCGCAAATGATGTGGCTGATGTGGGACGGCGCCTTCTCGGAGCTCTCATAGGAGATGTGAATAAAAATAGCACTTTAGATCTTGCTGTTGATTCCGTAATTTTCGCGCAACGATTGCTCCCGTCGGATACCGCTTCCCTCAATATCAAGAATGTCAAAGCGATCGTGACTGTTGAAGGAACGCAAAATTCACACTCTGCCATTCTTGCACGAGCTTTAGATATTCCGTTTGTTTCCAAAATAGATGTTCCGATTGCCTCTCTCCCTCATGGGACTCAAGTCATTGTCGACGGGGAAAGAGGAATCATTATCATCAACCCTGATGCAAAAGAATTGGAATCTTACCCTCGATTAATTCAAAAGCGATTGAACAATCGGCTCAAAGTTGTTGAGCGCATTAGAAGCATCCCTTTGCAGGATCATGGAAAGTTAATCAAGGTCAATGCCAATGTTTCTTCCTTAAACGATATTAAAATGGCAGTTGAATGTGGAGCCAACGGCATTGGCCTTTATCGTACCGAGCCGCTTTATATGGATAGTCCCAATTTCCCAACGGAGGAGCATCTTTATACCCAGCTTGTGAAGGCATTAAGTCACGCGCGTAATCAAGAAATTAATATTAGGCTCTTGGATATTGGAGGAGATAAAACTCTCCCTTTTCTAGATATTGTCGAAATCAAAGATCCGGCTTTAGGATTAAACGGAATCAGACTTCTGTTGAAATATCCTCATTTGTTGGAAATGCAGCTGAGAGTTTTCTTAAGATTGAGTACAAAATTTAATGTGAAAGTTTTGGTTCCTATGGTTTCTCTTGCGAGAGATATGATGGAAGTCCAACGCTATTTCTCGCAAGAAAAAGAAAAATTGCGTCGAGAAGGAATTCCTTTTAATGAAGACCTTCTCCTTGGAGCCATGATCGAAACACCAGCCGCACTGATGTTGATCGATGAACTTTTGGATTGTTCTGATTTTTTAAGCATTGGAACCAATGATTTGGTGCAATATGTTATGGCTGCAGGACGGGAAAAAGTCGAAGTTTCTGAATATTACGAAGCTGGCAATCATTTGATTCTCAATTCCCTTAAGGACGTCATCCGTAAGACAGAAGCGCGGGGCAAGGAATGCAGCATTTGTGGGGAATTGGCTGGTAATCTCAAATTCACCAAGCTTCTTTTGGGGATTGGATTAAAAAATTTTAGTGTACAGCCGGCGCTCATTCCCTATATCAAAATTAAAATTCTTCGTTTTTTAAAGAACGAAATCAAGCGGCCGGCAAGTCGAGTTCCAGGACCCGGAGAGGAACTCGCCCAAGATATGGCGCGCGCAGATGATGATGGTTTTGCCCTTCCAAGGGGCGAAACCAGCCAAATTCCTGACAAGTTCCTTACAATTAAAAAAATGTAGGTTTTTTTGTTTTTCGAGTATAATGTGGGCCACAAAGAAGGAGTGGGGTCGTGGCAAATTCAACTTTATAACAGGAAAAACATGTCAAAACTTCAAGAGTTGATCGAATGGGATTATTTGGGTTCCCATTTTAGCGTTTATATCAAACATTTTACCGATGATGATGGTAAAAAAGGAATGACGATGATTTTTGAAGATGTGACCAAAGAAAAGGTCACAGAAATGACCATTCCTTCGCGTAAATTCCCGGCATTCTTGAAAGCCGTCAATAGCGGCGCTGAGCCTTATCGGGGGATTATTTAATGGAAAGATTGTTAAAACAATGAGGGGGTATTTGAAATGAGTGATACGAATGAACAAGTTGACCAGAATTCTTCCGGCGCTTCGGGCCAGGTGAATGCTGATGTCCTGACTTTGATTAAGAAAATGCAAGATCAGTTGTCTTCATTAGAAAGAAAAATAGATACGCTGCTTAAGCAGTCTCAGGAAAAGCCTTTTCGGGAAAAAAGTTTTTCAAAGCCACCGTTTCGGTCATATGGCCCACCTCGTCGAGACAGAGAAGGCCAGGATTATCGTCCGAGAGAGAAAAGTTTTGGTCGAGAGCGTCCTTCTTTTGAAAAACGTCCTTTTGAGAAACGTCGAGACGATGATCGTCAAGGATTCGCTCCTAAAAAGAAGCCATTTTTTCAAAAACGAAGAGAGCGTTAATTGAAGTTGGGCGGGTTGACACCGTCGCAAAGGCATGGTAAACTTTTAACATTATGAATCAATCAACGAATCAAAAACACGTAACTTGCCTGATTATGCTTTTTCCCGCATGGAGAAAGCCAGCAAGGGAAGGTGTGTTTTGATTCGTTAATTAAATAATTATCAGGGAATTCAAAGCCACCGACTCTTCAATGATCGGTGGTTTTTTTATTTTATCCAAATGATAGAGAGGGGAGGTGAGGGAAAATGAAAAGTCAGACCATCCTTAGGGGAGGGGATCAAGCCGTCAATTCGGACGAAGTCCTCAAAGTGACAACGTTGTTGTATCTTCAAGAGGCCCTTCTTAAGGAAAAGTATGAAGGCTGCAAAGAGCTGATTGAAATTGCTAAAAAGTTCGGTGCACAACAAAGCGAAATCAAAGAAGTGATTGCAGCTTACATCCGAGACAAAGCAGGCGGACAAAATGGGGCAAATCGAAATAAAAAACGCCTTTTTACCTGATAAGAAGGAGAAATAGGTATGCCTCATGTTTGTACTTAAAGAGGGCAGTTCCATTCCGGACTGTCCTCTTTAAATTTTATTTAATCTCATTTTAATGTTTTTTTAATGTGTCTTTAGATATGATTCACAGCAGGTTCTGATTTAATAAATTGTTGCTTCTTAAAAAGGAGGTTATATGAGAATAATTCAAAAAACAACATTAACGATGCTCTTTGTTGGAGCGTTAATTTTAGGATATGGCAACGTGTCTTTTGCCGAACATGAT
>JANLHA010000032.1 GCA_024653845.1 Candidatus Omnitrophota bacterium
ATGACCCGCGCGCCTAAAAGTTTCATACGCAAAACGTTTAATGACTGTCGTTCGGTATCTTCGAGCCCCATGTAAATGTCGCATTTCAAACCAAAAAGAGCCGCTACCGTCGCTGTTGCAACACCATGTTGACCGGCACCGGTCTCAGCAATGATTCGAGTTTTGCCCATGTGCTTGGCGACGAGAATCTGGCCCATGGTATTGTTGATTTTATGGGCACCGGTATGAAGAAGATCTTCACGTTTCAAATAAACTTTAAGATTCTTAAATTGCTCCGAAAGGCGTCGTGCCAAGTAAAGATTGGTGGGACGTCCCACATATTCGCGCAGATAAAAATCCATTTCTCGACGGAATGTTCGGTCTTTACGAAGTTGGCGGTATGTTTTCTCCAAATCCATAAGAAGCGTCATCAACGTTTCAGGAACGTATCGTCCGCCGAATTCGCCAAAATGTCCGGTTTTGTTAGGTAATGATGGGCTCATCTTTTAATCCTCATGCTCGTATTCTTTCATAATCATCGCGGTTTTAGCAAAGCCCACGGCCCCATCGATGCGCAAAGGGATCCGTCGATCACTGGTATCAAACCAAATCCGATATTTCGCTGGATCACTTGCCATATAAAATGTGCGATACTGTTTTCCAGCCGCCTTGACTTGATGGTCTTGATCAATAAGTTTGATACGAACTTCTTGTGTTGGCAAATTCAAGACAACTTCCTCGCCAATCTGGAATTTTCCCTGTAGGCGATAACGATAAATGAATCCATACAAATTATCAAGCGGTTTATCTTTCGCAATCACTTGCTCTTCGGTTTTACCACCAGCATCCTTGACAATTTTCACTCGCCCCTTCTCCGCCTCGTAATCCTCTACAATTTTTTCTTCTTTGCCAAAAATATTAAGGTTGCGCTCGACCCGAACTGGGCGGAAGGTCACAAGATCTAAGAATATTTTCTCTTCGTCGAGAAAGTTGAATCCGTCGGCCCGAAAGGTCATGGCATAAACTTCTTTGCCTTCCAGCATTTTCTTGCCATGAAAAATAAGGGTCGCATCGCCTGCTTTGACCTTCATTTTCTTGATGGCATAAACAATTTTTTCGCCGACGAAGTACGGCTCTTGGGCCGTGGCTAATTGCACTCCTCCAAGCGACCCAGCCATCAAGAGAATGATTAAAAATTTTCTAAGCCTGTTCATCATACGCCTTCAAATATTTCTCCAATAACTGAGTTCCTCGATAAAGCGTATCAACATACACGTACTCATCAGTGGTATGGGCGGTTCCATAGGTACCAAACCCCGTCGCAAAAGCCGGGATCCGGTGTTTCTTAAAAAATGTAATCACGGTCGCGCCTTCGCTTCCCTTCAACGCTGCCTTGATTTTCATTTTCTTCGCCGTCGACAAATACGACTCGATCATCGGATGCTTGGCATCGATTTCATAGGGCTGCTGCAAATCATCGATCACAATTTTGAAGTTTTTGGTCACGCTTGCAATAATTTTACGAATCTGGTTCAAAACGTCTTGCCCTTTCATCGTCGGTAAAAACCGCGTATCAAGCGAGAATTCACAAAAATCCGCCACCATATTCACTTTGTCTCCACCCCGGATGGTTCCCACATTCATCGTTGGATGGCGTAATAGTGCATGCTTTTTAAACTTGAATTTATGGGCTTTAAGTTTTTCAATCACTCGCACGGCCAACTCAATAGCATTGACCCCTTCCCAATTGTAAGCGCCATGGGCTTTCTTACCGAAAATCTGAATGCGGGCGTGAATCAATCCTTTTTGAGCAACAATGGCATCGTAGTCAACCGAATCCAAGATCACGGCGACCTTGGGGTTCAAAATTTTCTTATCCAAAAGAGGAATGATACCCTCATGACTCCCAGTTTCCTCATCGGCAGTCGCAGCCATAATCACATCACGTTTCAAACGAACGCCGTCCTCAACCAAACTGCGCATCACTTCCATTGACGACGCCAAATTGCCTTTATCGTCGCTGGTTCCTCGTCCATAAATTTTACCACCCATAACCTGGCCGCCGAGCGGATCATATTTCCATCCCGCACCAATCGGCACCGTATCAAAATGCGGGGTGAGCAAAATCGCTTCACGCGCTGCCTTTTCGGCCGGCCATGTTCCGCGCAACGTTGCAATGATATTGGGCCGGCGCTCGGCAAAGGTATGGATTTCCACATCGAGGCCTAATGATTTCATATCGGCTTCAATAAACTGCGCCAACTCCCACTCATTTCCCGGTGGATTTTCGGAATTATAACTGACAACTTTTTGTGTCAATTGAATGAGACGGTCTTTATTAATCATTTCCTTATTCCTTAAAAAATTCCCTAGCCTTAGATGCGCCCATGTTTTTCTGATAATCTTCAAAATCAATGACTGCTAAACTCGGCCGCTGCGCTTGCAATTTTTGCAATTTGGGAAGATGATGCCTGACGTTACGAAAAGCCACGAACTTGAATTCCGTTTTGCATTTGGGGCACAAATTGGCACTCAAATCCACATCCATCGCCTGGCAAGCCGCGCAAATCCCTGACAAATCACCATATATCAAGAGATGGGCCTTAACCTCTTCAAGCGAAAATTCTCGATAAACTCTGAGCAATTGCTTCGTCATAAAATTTATTCCCGACGCGCCGCCTGGTGGCATAAAATTTCCAACTCTTTTCGTAAAAGCGCCCAATATGCTCGATCTTGAATGCGCTCTTTTTCTTCCTCTTCATGTAAAGCGATTGTCAGATTGGCCATTTCTGCAGTGATCGCCCATTTGATCAGGGGTCTTTGATGAACAGCCTCATTTGCCAATAAAGGAAATTTTTTTACCAATTCGATCACATTAATACGCAAACCATCTTAAAATAAGAAAATCCGAATCACGGCTAAACTCCGCAGCTCCATAAATGATACATGCCTGCCGCCAATTAAAAGCGATCTTACTTTATTTTTCTGGAATATAGAAAGGACTCTGAGGATCGGGTTCGGGGTCAAGGCTTCCTCCTAAAGAAAGGTAAATCTGCCAAAGTCGCGTTGTTTCTTGAATTCGCTCTGCGGGAGTCAAAGAAATCCACTCGGCTGGTTCGTCGAGATAGGGTTCAATACTTTTTCTAGAAAATTTCTTGATCTTCGTCATTTTTTAAAACCCTTAGAAACAGCGCAGAAAATCATCTTTAACATGGATGTTTAAAGTTTAGACGATACTCTGGAAAAGTCAAAACTTTTTCCGTGTAATAGCAAGAAGATTCAATTGTTGGTTGGACTCAGCAAAAGATTCCAATTGGTAATCGGTGTCATTTGAATAATCACCGGCGAGAAACCTTCAATATTGATATTTCTCAAAGCCGCTGGATCAACATTCCAACTGCGACCTTGAGCATTGCCCTCGGTTTTAATATTTGCATAACTGGGATTGAAGTCGATACCGCCCACTCGTTCATCTCCAGAGCTTACCAACCCCGCCTCGGAGGAGCGGTCGGCGGCAACATCTTCGCCAGCTTCATTTTCTGCCCCAATCACCCTCAACCACGCCTCACCACGGCTGAGTCCTTCTCGCCGTACAATGTCATCGACTTGACGTTGACGTCTTTCCACTTCATCCAAAACTCTTTCAACACCCCACATAATAACGGCCTGCCAAGCATAACTTTCACTACCAACCAACTCTTGAATAGCTGCCACTTTATTTTTAGCTAAATCAAGCCATGTATCCACTTTTTCAATTCCCTGCCTGATCACAATTTCCCACGCATTCCTACTACCACCCACTCGTCCTTCAATTTCCCGCACCTTGCCTTCCGCTCGACTTATCCAACTATCCACCTTTTCAATCCCCTGACTGATCACAATATGCCAGGAA
>JANLHA010000036.1 GCA_024653845.1 Candidatus Omnitrophota bacterium
TTACCATCACCCACCATCCGAGAACGCGTGCAATAACGGCAATACATCGCGCACATCTCATTAACTAAAAACAACACCCGGTCCGGATAACGATGAACCAATCCTTTGACCGGCGAATTTTTATCTTCACCACACGGGTCCCTCATTTCTTCGGATGTCGTGGTGAATTCATATTTTTGTGGAACCGACTGCAGCCGGATCGGACATTTCGGATTTTCAGAATCAATCAAACTGGCAAAGTAAGGAGGAATGGACATGGTGAGCTTGTTGCCGGCACCATCAATTCCCAATTGCTCCTCAGGCGTCAATGTCATGATCTTAGAAAGGACGTCTTTGGTTTTGATACGATTACGCAACTGCCACGTCCAATCTTCCCAATCCGTTGCTGTAGCACCTTCAAAGCAACTCAATACGCGTTCTTCTTCAGATGTCAGTTCAATCTGAGGAAAAGCAGTGACCTTATCGGCGAGTTGGGATTCTCGAGGGAAAGTTTTGACTGGATTCATTTGGCTCCTCCCATTTTCAGGTCTTGAGGGACAGGTTCTGATCCTTGAGACTTAAAGCACCGTTATACCTTTGGACCGCATACCCCAGGACGCGATTGATCACCTCATTATAAGTGGAACCAATCACCTGAGGAAAAATATTGAAAGCGTCAGACAGATCCAATGTTGGCAAAGGATTGATTTCCAACACATACGGGTTACCTTTTTCATCGACACGAAAATCAACCCGCCCAAAATCACGACAATCCACACTTTGATACGCCTTGACCGCGATCTCTTGCAATTTCTTCGTCAATTCATTCGAGATTTGAGCTGGGCAAACGTAACGCAAATTCGTCGATGAAACCCGATTGAAGGTATAAAACTTGTCTCCTAAACTGGTCGAACCATCAATGCTGACCTGAACAACGGGCATGGCCTGAGGAGGCTTATTGCCTAAGACAGGAACTGTAAATTCCATCCCAGAAATGAATTGCTCGACGAGAGCCGACTGACGATAAGTTTGAGTGATGAATTCAATTTGCTGCTTAAGCTCCGCCATGTTGTTGACTCGGGATTTTTCACTCAACCCTTTCGATGTTCCTTCCCAGCGTGTTTTAACAATCATCGGGAAAGAAATGTTTCCCCAAGAATCGGCATCTTCTGGGCTGTCGGCCACAAAGAATGGCGCGGTAGGAACCCCGTCGGCAATAAAAGATTTTTTTGCAGCGACCTTATCGAGGGTGAGGCCCAGCGACAAAGCATCTGCACCTACAAAAGGAATTCCATACATCTCAAGAAGAAGAGGGACCTGTGATTCTCGATTCCTGCCTCCTCGTCCTTCACAAATGTTAAAAACAATGTCAATATCCCAAGGAAGCTCTCCCCTTTTTTCATTTGGGAAAAGCTTCATTCCACGAGCCCCCCCAACGGCGGGGCGAGTGCAATCATTGAGCTGCTCGAGGAGTTGATGAACGCTTCCAATTTTCTTGACCTGATGCCCTCCGGATTCCAAAGCGGCAGTAATGGCATTGATCGTTTCCGGCTTATCCCATTCCGCGTTAAGATCCAAAGGCTCTCCTTCACCGAGAACCCAATCTTTCTTCAGGTCAAATGTTAACCCAATCTTCATTAACTTCTTCCTCCTCGACGAGAATTTAAAAAGCTTATTCCCAGTTTTCTGCCTTACACAAATTTATTCTAATTTAATTGTATACAATAAATACTTTTCAACAACAAGAATTTATACTTTTTAACACACATGATTATAGAATTCAAGAATAAATTTTAAGAGGAAACTCATCGGCGCTTGCCAACATCACAACGAGCGCAATATCGATGGATTGGACACTTCGAGCAGAGCGGCGAAATAGGCTTGCAAACGTTTTGTCCCCATGTGACAAGGAGAGCATTGTAGTCCATCCAATGTTTTTGCGGCAATTTTTTCCGCAAAGCCTGCTCTGTTTCTTCGGGAGTTTTGGTGACAACGTATCCCATGCGGTTAGAAATCCGATGCACATGCGTATCGACACACATCGCAGGGATGTGGAAGCCTTCGGTCAAAACAAGGTTGGCTGTTTTGCGGCCTACCCCTTTCATCGAAAGAAGTTTTTCTATATCCGATGGGACCTGGCCACCAAATTTGTCTAAAATGTCACGACAAATGCCGTGAATCACCCGTGCTTTGGTTTTATAAAATCCGACGGGGTAAATCGCTTTTTCGATTTGGGCGATTGTCAACTGCAGCATCTTCTTGGGTGTGTCGGCCAGAGCAAAAAGACGCTCCGATGCCGGCAACGTTGTTTTGTCTTGCGTACGCAAACTCAAAATGCAAGAAATCAAAACCAGAAAAGGACTGTTCCATCGTTTCCCAACGAGCGTGACTGAAGGGTCCGGCAAATCCTTCATGGCTTGGCGCAGAAGCAAGACGACTCGATCAATGTTTTGATTGCTAACAGGCATAGATTTTTTTGGGAATCCCGATATCCACCACAACAACTTTTCCGACGTGCTCGGGACCTTGTTTTCTAAAAAATCCTTTTTTAGGAAACGTAAAAGTGACTGTTTGAGAAGCTTTTACACAAGTGCCGTAAATTTGGCCCGTCGTTGCGTCAAGTCCTGACGGGACATCCACGGCAATGATCTTTTTTCGTGAAACATTCATCGCCTCGATCACAGAACGGAATGGATTCAAAATCTCTCGATTGAGACCAACGCCAAAAATTGCGTCGACGAGACAATCGGCCTTTCGAAGCACACGCTTAAACGACGGATCGACTCGATGGATTTCCTTGATTTTGTATCCACAATTTTTCAAAATTTGATAATTAACCTCCGCATCGTTTTTAAGCGACTTGGCTGAGCCAATTAAAAAAGTTTCAACCTTCACGCCAAAGTTGATCAAATGCCTCGCCGCGACAAACCCATCACCCGCATTGTTGCCCAGACCACAAAAAATCGCAACATGGGAATTCTCCTGGCATCGCAAAAAATTCAAAACTTGCTGAGCCACAACTCGTCCCGCATTCTCCATTAATATAAGAGAAGGAACACCGTACTGGTTGATGGCAAGCTGATCAAGCTTTCGAATTTGTTCAACGGTGACGGATTTCATCTGTCAAAAATTTTACTGATCCTCGCTCCACCAGCTCAACTGGTTTGACGATTTCACCTGCGAGAGGCTGAACAAAATCGGATCGTTTAAAATAATCCAACAATAATGTTGCGGCTTCTCGAGCAAGCTCAGCCATCGGGACACGAATGGTGGTCAACGGAGGATGATGCGTTATCGCTAACGGGTGATCATCAAAACCTACAACCGAAACATCGTCAGGGCAACGAATCCCTAAATCTTTCAATCTTCGAATTACTCCATAAGCCATAAGATCGTTGCAACAAAATAATGCAGTTGGTTTGATATTTTTTTGAAACAACGCACTTACAATTTCGTAAGCCATTTCCTCATGATAGTCCCCCGCCACGATATTGTCTGTTGAAATAATTACGCCATTTTCTTGAAAAAATTCTAGGAACCCCTTCATGCGCTGGTGGCTGTCCTGTGACCAAGCTGGCCCTGCGACGGCTGCAACCCGACGATGTCCTCGATGATAAAAATATTCTGCTGCTTTCCGCCCTCCGCCGACTTGATCCGCATAAACAAATGGCGCAACGACCCGCCGATCAAAATCATTGATCACGACACAAGGAAGATCAATCTTCTGAACAAATGCTTCCTCATTGAAATAATTAGACCATTGCGTGAGGATCAACCCATGAATTTTCTCTTTGGACTTAAAATCATATTGATCCCAACTGCGATTGGGTTTGAGCAAAAGAACCCTCAGATCACAAGCCGAATTCAAGAGCCCTTCAGAAACTCCGGCGAGAATACGCGAATAATAAGCGCTGCTAAAAACTTCAGCGATATGGGGAAGGATGAGGCCAACTCTTTTCAATCAATATCCCATCTCTTGAAGGATCGAGGCGTCGTTGCGCCATTCAGGCTGCGTTTTGACAAATAACTCTAGAAAAACTTTCTGGTCAAGAAGGACTTCCAATTCTTCCCGTGCCAAAGTTCCTGCCTGCTTGAGAACTTCTCCATTCTTTCCAATGACCATGGCTTTTTGGCTATCACGTTCAACCAACACCACAGCCCTGATATGCAACGTCTTTCCTCGACGAGGCTCAATAGCCTCCACCACAACCGCGATGGCGTGAGGGACTTCTTCACGCATCAAAAGAAAAAGTTTCTCACGAATGATATCGGCAATGGCCATTTTTTGTGGAGTGTCGGTGACGGTATCTGTTGGATAAAGGGCGGGCCCTTCTGGGAGGAAATCAAAAATAGTGTCATACAACTTTTCAATATTGGTTCCGGTTTTTCCGGACAAGGGCATCAAAACAAATTTTTCAAATTCGTTGACCGATTTGCCTTTGGTTCGTTCCCATAATTCGATGTACTCGGGGATATACTTCCCCTTCATATCAACCTTATTCAACCCTAAAATGATTGGAAGCGAAACATGTTTCAATCTCTCGACGATTTGCTCTTCTTCCTTGCCGACATGTTCGCTGGAATCCACCAAGTGAATCACGCAATCCACATCTGCCGTCATATTATAAGCAGACTGTTGCATCATCTGAGCCAGCTTGTCTCTTCCCGCGTGCAGTCCCGGCGTATCAATAAAAACAATTTGTCCTCGCTCGTCGTTATAAATCCCGCGAATCTGCTGACGAGTCGTCTGGGGGACATCGGTGACGATCGCAATTTTTTGCCCGACGAGACGATTAAGAAGTGTGGACTTGCCCACATTAGGGCGTCCGACGATGGAAACCATACCGCAACGAAAATTCACTGCCATAATTTATCCTTTTCGATACTTCAATGTGAAAATCACAACGAAGGTGAACAAAATGACGTTCATAATATTAAAGGTTCGCCAGATGGGGTCTGGGGAAACAAATCCCGAGGGCGCCATTAAAAGAATACAAACCCACACGCCCAGCGCCCACCACAGACTGATATCGCGCGAAGATTTTCTTTTGACGATATTTATAATCAAAGGAATATTCCACAACGGCAAAATGATCGCCGCGACAAACCCAACCTGATTGATAAAGTCGATACATTTCATGAATGGATTAATGAGAAATGAATTTAATCAAATGCTTCATACGCTGATGCACTTGCGTCAGCTTCAATGGGGCTGTTTTGCTCATTCCAAAACCCTGAACATTGAACGAAGCTAAAACCGTTCCATACAACGCAGCCTTTTTCAATTCACGTTCATTGAACTTTTTTACCGTTGACAAATATCCCATGAGTCCGCCAGCAAACGTGTCTCCGGCGCCAGTGGGATCAACAACTTCTTCAACCGGATAAGCCGGGAAAGAAAACATAAAATCATCACAATAAAACAAAACGCCATGCTCGCCTTTTTTAACGACGATCATTTTCGGGCCCATCCGACGGAGCTTCTTAGCTGCCTTGATCAAGTTGCGCTCTTCGGTTAACGCGCGAGCTTCTCCATCATTGGCAACAAAAAGATCCACGTGTTTCATCAATTTCACCAGAGACTCACGCTTGTGATTGATCCACAAGTTCATACTATCAAGCCCGATGAGCTTGGGACGCTGAATCATTTTGAGCAATCCCATCTGAATGTCAGGATCAATATTCGCCAGAAAAACGTTAGGCAACTTTTTCTGATGGTGTGCCACACGAGGTTCAAATCCGACGAGAACTCCCAGTTCGGTAGCCAAGGTCAACGCGCTATTGAGATCTTCTTTTTTATATTCTCCATCCCATTGGAATGTCTTTCCATCGCCCTCGATCAAAGACGAAGTGTCAACCCCTTGGCGTTTTAAAAATTGAATGTGTTTGCGGGGGAAATCTTTTCCAACGACCGCAACCAAATGCACGTTGGTAAAAAGCCGAGCGCTCATGCAAAAATGGGCTGCGGAGCCTCCCAACAATCCTCGTCGAGCTCCGTGCGGAGTTTTGACATTATCCAATGCAACTGTTCCAATGACCAACAAACTCATACAACCTCCTTTACTCTCCAATGATTTTAATTAAAACTCTTTTCTTTCGCTTGCCGTCAAATTCGCCATAAAAAATCTGTTCCCACGGGCCAAAATCCAGTTTGCCTTTCGTGATTGCGACAACTACCTCTCGACCCATCACTTGACGCTTCAGATGAGCATCGGCGTTATCCTCACCGGTATCGTTGTGACGATATTGCGAAACGGGTTCATGCGGTGCTAACTTTTCCAGCCACTTGTCATAATCATGCAGCAAGCCCTGCTCGTCGTCATTGATATAAACACTCGCCGAAATGTGCATGGCATTGACCAAAACCAATCCTTCCTTAATGCCGCTCTTGTCAATAGCCGCTTGCACCTGATCGGTGATATTGATGTACGCCCGACGGGCCGGCGTGTTAAACCAAAGTTCTTCGCGATAAGACTTCATAATTCATTTCTAGTGCTCTATTCAATCAACTTCCAGTTCATGGGCAATTCCTGAGCGAACTCTGAGGCCCGTCAACAAATTGGTTTTCAATTCTAGTATAGACGGGCCGATTGTGAGCGAAGGGGTTGCTCATGAACTGGAATCTTTTCTCCGATTTATTAAAACGCATGCCCAGCCCCAAACCACACGTGTGGATCATCATCTTCATTGATTGACTGAGCCACATCGAGTCGCAACACAACTTTTTCTAAAAATGCGCCAATATTCACCGTTGCACGCAATCCACCACCCGCATCTTTGCGAAATCTTCCATCGTTAAAATCATCAAACCACGCTTGTCCTCCGTCGAAAAATACAACCCCGTCAATTTTCTCCAACTCAAAGAAATTATCCAAGAAATACCAATTGATTCGGTCACGCAACGGGAAACGATACTCCAAACTTCCCAAAAGCCCATTTGAACCACGCACGGTCTTGCGATCAAATCCTCGCAACCCATCAATCCCGCCCAAATGATACAACTCCTTATCTTGTGGATAGCCCCAGCCATAATTGACGCGCATTGCAAGCTTGCTACGCGCCGTCACGCGCTGATATTTCGCCAAATCAACTCCGCTGCGATAAAAATATTGAGTTCCTCCCAAATAATGTCCGGCATTTTCAAAAAAGGCATCCAGTTGGTAACCTGTATTGGGATCTGTATAAGGTCCTGCTTGGTTCAAATGCAGCGCAGTCCCCGCAATCATTTCTCGACGACCGTCATAATCCAAGTTCTTGAGGTTCTCGCGCGATAAAATCGAGCCGCCTTTACGCAGACTCTGATTGCGAATCATATAAAGAGAAACATGATCATTGATTTCTGCAAAGCCATAAGGAACAGGATTCAATTCTCGACGCAAAAAAACCTTCCCGCTGGCTAAATCTTCTTCGCCACCATCCAGATCATGACGATTAGAAATTTCTATACCCGCGGTCGTCGGGCTTTGAAAAACATTTTTCAACTCATAACCCATTCGCGAATGATGAATGCTTTCTCCAAACTCATAATCGGTCCCTGCATAAAAAAGATAATCATAAGGCTTTTGAAAAGACGCCTTGACGCCTAATCCTGAGTTGATCTCTGGCCCAACCACAACATTGTACTGATCCTCCGGCAGAAAAAGAGGAATCTCATACAACCCCAGATACAGCGGAACCGGCTTGATTCCAATTTTTCGAGGCCAATGGTTATTCGTTTCATCAATATCCAAAAGTTCATTTTGCGGGTCAATTTCTACCCTCTGAATCGGAGAAGGATTCTCGACATCAATTCGTTCTGTACGAGAAGCACCCGTCGCTCCATTCCAGGAGAGCGTCTTTTCTTCTCCATTTTTCAAAGTCACCTTCACATCAACAGGAACAGCGATGCCGCCACGATTTTCCAAAACAATTTCATCGCCTTTCACACTCTTGACCGCGTAATCAAAAGCATCAGCGCTCCTGAGCCACTGATCAAAGAAGGACGATAATTCCTGGCCACTCTCGTCTTCACAAATGCGGATGAAATCTTCAAGATCAAGATTGTGAAAAGAAAAATCCTGATACATCCGCCGAAAAATCCTATCAAACGCTTCATCGCCCACCGTACTTTTGAGCATTCTCAAAATGCGAGCACCCTTGCCATAAACAAAAGAGAAAATATTGGTCGGTTCATGGAAACTCGACAATTCTCCAACGACAGAATGATCCATTCCCATCCGAACCAAATTTTTGTAACGATAATCTCGTGTGCGCTCAAATGTCAATTTTGGCAAGAACCAAGAAATATACGGCTGGGCTTCGGGAGGCCACTGCACAATCTCAGCATCCATGCCATATTTCTGATCCAAATACTCCTCGGTAAAATAAGAATCAATCCCCTCTTCCAACCACATCTGACTGTATTCATCTACGCCAATGATGTTATAAAACCATTGATGCCCTGTCTCATGGGCAATTAAAAAATCGAAATATCGCGAGAGCAACTTGGGCAATTTATAAACGCGCGTATCAATAAAAATCATATTCGACATCTGTTCCCCGCCATAACCCAAATGGACGGGCGCGATGCTAAACTCTTCATAAGGGTATGGACCAAAACGCTTGCTATAAAAAGACATCAAATCTCGCGCATCCTTCAGCGCTTCCTTGGCACGCTCTTCATCTCCGGGAAGATAAAACGATTTGATGATGATGCCGTTGGCCTCTTCCGAAATGACCTTATAATCCGCGCTCATGGCCAAACTGAACTCTCGAATCGGTGTCAAAGTTTCAATCTTTAAAAGTTTTTTTCCTTGCTCGATTAATTCCTCGCTCATTTGTTTTCCCGAATGCGCGACAACCATCTCCTGTGGAACTTTTAGCTCGACGGAATATTTCGAAGCTTCACTAAAAAAGGGACGATGAAACGGATAAAAAGGATTGAGGTCCCAACCTTGATCTGTCAC
>JANLHA010000037.1 GCA_024653845.1 Candidatus Omnitrophota bacterium
TCAACTTCCTTTGGATCCTTACATCGAAATCTTTGCGATCGATCCTCAATATATTCGTCGGCCTGAAGAATCCTTTCAATATGGGAAAAATCTTTTAAACCGCAAATTCAAAATTGGTTTCTCGACGGTGCACAAAGACCCCAAGACAGGGAAATTATTCCCAGAGAATTGTGTTGAGGTCTTGACCAACGACATGGGAATTGTTCCTGTCATCGAAAATAATCAAGTGACCAAATTCCAGATTTTTATCGGTGGCGGTCAAGGCGAACGGAACGGTAAACCTTCTTTGGCAACTTTGGCTCAACCCTTAGGGATTACGACCGAAGACAAATTGATGAAAGTCTTGGATGCTGTTGTTCAGGTCCACCAAAAATGGGGCGACCGCCAAAATCGAATTTGGGCCCGCATCAAATATGTCATCAAGAAAATGGGAGTTGAATGGTATCGACAGCAAGTTGAAGATTTTGTTGGATTCAAACTTGAAGATCCCAATCCTTCTTTGGACATGGGGCCACGTCATCTTCACTTTGGATGGCACCAGCAACCCAAAAACGGGCTTTGGGCATACGGGGCGTTTGTTGAAAATGGCCGTCTTATCGACGGTGGTCCCAATGGTCAACTCAAAACCATGGTACGTGAGATCGTCCAAAAATATCCAACGGAATTGATGATCACGCCGAACCAAGATTTGCTTTTCACCAATATTCCTGAAAGCTCAAAAACTCAATTTGAAAATGATCTCAAAAGTTATGGTTATGGGCAGCGCAATGGTCGTGCTTATTCACAGCTACGCCTTCGTTCAGGGGCCTGTGTTGGACGAGACACTTGCCGCCTCACTTATACGGATTCTGAAAAGTTGGAGCCGATTCTCATCGACGAATTGGAAAAAATGGGTTGGGGTGAGATGACAGAATCCATTGGCATTACCGGATGCGAACGTCAATGTTTTAGACCGGCGACCAAAACCATTGGCCTCATTGGGGCAGGAATGGACCGCTATCAATTCAAATTGATGGGCAGCGAAGCGGCCCGCTTCCAAGGACGTCCGCTCGTCTCCAGTGATGGAGAAAAAATGTATTTAAAATCTGTCCCTCGTGAAAAGCTAGCTATTGTGATTGACGTGCTCTTTCGATTCTATAAAGAGAAGGCTAAAAAAGACGAGACGATGGGAGATTTCCATCATCGGGTTGGAATGGATGAAATCATTTCACACTTGAATCAAAATCCCGCAACAAGCGAATTGATGCAAAAAACGTTGCCTACGGATTGCTTCATGGAACCATCACCGTAGGGCTTGCACAATGATCTTCTCACTCACTTGACTCGCTGAACCTCCGGCCGAAAGCTGAATATGCACTTGCTCGCCAGCAGCAAGTTTACGGCCTCCTGGCAAATTGATTTCAAATCGCCCGCCATTGACAACCGTTGATCCCGTCAATGAGTTATTGATAAAAACATTGGCGGCCACACGCATTCCAGGTTCTTCATTCTCCACTTGATAACTTCCTCGGACCAGCGATTGCCCCTCCGAAAGTGGCCCCTGAATGCTGACTTGGGTGATTTTGACCCCATTGCCTTGAGCGAGACTACCTCCAAAGCTGAGATTGAGAAACATGATCATCGATACAAAAACAAGTAAAGAATAATAACGAGTGCATTTCATCGGTCTACCTTCTTCCCTTTTCCCGTAGGCTCCATTGCCCTTCCCTAAGAAATATATAAATGGCATGATCAAAGATCTACTTCAAGGATGTCCTATAGAGAGGAGAGTGTCAAGAGAAGAGGGATTATTTAGGAAAGCGCTTTCTCGGATTATTTTAAAACAGGTAAGGCTTGAAGCATTTCGTCAACGGTGAGGAATTTTTCACGAGGTTTACCACATTTTTTGCCCCGTTCAATTTCATTCATATCAATCTGTTTCCAATCTTGAAACGTAATAAATTGCACTTTTTTATTCTTTAAGAATTCTTGGAAAGATGTCGAGGAAGCAACGCGGGGAAGTTGTGGAAGATCTGCAAAAAAACTTTCAACGGTTTCAGAACTATCCATTTTGTTTGTTCCAATCATTCCACTGGGACCACGCTTAATCCAACCGGCACAGTACAAGCCAGGAATCGGG
>JANLHA010000039.1 GCA_024653845.1 Candidatus Omnitrophota bacterium
CTCCGTCCGCACCTGTTTCTTCAGCCTTCTTTTGTGCGTCCTGTATATCCAACACATCACCATTACCAAAGATGAGCGTTTTGCTTTTGAGCTCGTTGCGTATTTCAACGGCGCGCTTAACTCGCTCCCACCTTGCAGGAACATCAGACATTTCCTTTCTGGTGCGACAGTGGATGGTCACCACTGCCGGTTCTTCAGCAAGCAACTCCGGAAGCCACGTTTCCAGCTCATCTTTGTTGTAACCAAGCCGAGTCTTTACCGATACAGGAATGTTGGGGGCCCCTTCTTTTGCAGCACGGATAAGCTCACGGGCGAGTGTTGGGTTCTTCATCAGTGACGCGCCGGCGCACTGTTTTTCTACAGCCCTGTCCGGACACCCCATATTGATATCAACACCATCAAACCCGAGCTCTTGCGCAAGCTTTGATGCTTCACGCATCTTTTCCGGACGACCAGAAAAGAGCTGTGCCACAATGGGTCGTTCTGCTTCCGTGTACGACAAATCAATCAAAAGTTTCTCTCGCCCTTTTGGATGACAGAGTCCGTCCGCGGACACAAATTCAGTCCACATAACATCAGGTTTCCCGTATTTCGCTATGATTCGCCGAAAAGCCGAATCCGTCACGTCCGCCATGGGAGCGAGAATCATGATTGGCCTCCCGCCCAAATCAGCATTTGTTCGGGCAAGCTTTAATTTTGCCCAAAATCCCATATTCATCAGGACAGACTAGCATATTCCCGCCATATTGACAAAAAATATAAATTGTGCATAATAATAAACGGAAGCCAAAGCCCTTTATAAAAAGAAGCCGGGCGACCAACAACAAGAACCTCAAAATTCGGTATACGGTTATGAAAAAAATAGTTGCCATCCTCACCCTAACACTACTCTTTTCCTTTTCCGCAAATCAAACAAAAGGGGCAGAGAATCCCCTCCCCAAAGCGACCGTTGAAATCGCCATTTTGGGTGACGGTTCCATCCGGTACGAAACCGGATTGTACACGTTTTACGTCAAAAAAGGCGAGACTGAACCGGAAATCGTCCAGATATGGAAGGGACCGGACGACCTCAAGTACCAAATTATGGTGACAAAGACAACAAGCAGGGTCTTTGACAAAGGGAGCGACTTCCAGAGGCCAATCACAAAACTGGAAAAAGAGGAGTGGGAGAGCACGTGGAAAAAGCTCAAAAAAACCGTGAGGGTTGTCGCCCCGTAGGAGAATTCATCTAGCCCGCCGACTTCACAAGCCCCATCGTAAGAAGGGGTTTTTCATTTGGAAAAATTTGAAATTTGGAACGCTCCCCGATTTGGACATCCGATGTCCAAATCGGGTATTTATGTCTTTACGCCAGTTCGGCTTCAGTTAGCTCCAGTCGCGAGCCGGCTTTTACTTCTCCTGAAATCATTTTTTTAGCTATGACTTGCTCAACTTTTTCCTGAATGGCGCGATTCATCGGGCGGGCACCAAATTGTGGATCAGTACCGGCGCGAGTAACGGCTTTCAGCAATGCGTCATTTATAACCAACTCAATACCCTTAGTCGCGAGACGTTTTTGTAATTTCACCAACATAAATCCAGCAATTTTCTTCAAATCTTCCGCCGTCAGCGGATGGAACAAAATCACTCCGTCGAAACGGTTCAATAATTCTGGTTTAAATAAGCCACGGTTGATTATTTCATTGACGATTTTATCTTTCTCTTCCATCAAACCTTTCCCCTCGAGCATCATGTTCCAAATGAGATCACTCCCAGCATTCGACGTGGCAATGATAATAAGGTTACGCGCATTCACACGCTTGCCTGATGAATCACTGAAAAAACCTTCGTCTAGAATTTGCAAAAACAAATCAAGCACTTCCCTACTCGTCTTTTCAAACTCATCAAGCAGAAGCACTCCGTACGACTGTTCTCGTAATTTTGACGAAAGCACTCCCGGCCTGTTGTCTTCGAATGAACCGATGAGGCGCTTCAGCGCGTCAGAGGTCTGATACTCGGACATATCGAGACGAATGACCGTATCCTCACTGCCAAAAAAACTCGCAGCAAGTGCTTTTGTTGTTTCTGTCTTCCCTACTCCCGTTGGACCCAAGAAGAGAAACGACCCCATCGGACGATCCGGATTTTCGATGTCGGAACGAGCGCG
>JANLHA010000044.1 GCA_024653845.1 Candidatus Omnitrophota bacterium
AAATCGAACGAACCATTTGAATGAGATGATCTTTGTTTCTCAATGCTTGAGCAGGAACAATCACCTGAGCGTTGCTATCAAAAACAACCAACGAAACAATGTCTTGAGAATTGAGCCGTTCAATGATATTGATCGCTCCCTGCTTCGCATCTTCCAGCTTTTGACCACCCATTGATCCTGACCGATCAAGCACAATGGCAAGGTTTAAGGGGATACGCTGGTGATTATCCGGTGCCTTCGAAGATATTAACCCTACTCTTACAACGACATTATTTTCGCTATTGGCCAAAACAACAGGACGATCAATTTCAGAATAAACATCAATTTTGTACCGAGACAGATTTCGTGGAGATAATGTCAGCTGTGAAGAAATATCATCTTTGTGCTGACGATGGGGACGGTAGTTATTCTCCCACGAAGGCCTTTGCCACCCCAAACTTTCCTTAACAAATCGATGATGTGTACAAAAAAACACAACGAAAGATGCGACGAAAAACATGACCGCTAAGAAAACCGTATTCATTTTCATTGAACTTCTCCTCTCTCCTGGAAGCCGCGGGCTCTACCTGCAGATCGGCAGGGCAAGCAGCTCCCAGGAAGCTACGAATTTGCCAACCCGATGAAGAACCGGAATCAGGCTGGGTCAACCTTATGTGGATGTCTAAAATAAGTGTATTAGAATTTCAAGAAGGAGTTGTCAGAGAAATGTCAAAAAATGTAAAAAGTTTGTAAAAAATGGTGCTTTTAATCAAATTGGGTTATGATGGCCCCATGAACTCAAGGGCTTATCTTATTCTTGCTATCTTTATCATATTGATACTGAGCATCGCCTTGGGCGTAGCAACGTTTTGGATCAACTTTTGGCCTACCGATTCCTATTTTTTCTATCTTCCGACGGCACGAGAACTTTTCAAAGTGGAATATCTCTCTCAAATGCATGATGTCCTCCCAGGAACCATCGTGATGCATGGGAAAGAAACACTTGTCTTAGGTATCGCCATCATGCAAAAAATGCTCAATGATACCCAAAGCCTTTATCCTAATGTTCTGCTTTTGATCATCGCCACAGCGATTTCATCTCTCTCGATTTATTCTATAGGCCTCAGAATATTCGCACCTCGCATTGCTTTCTTATGCTTTATTTTATTTATCACAAGCTTCTGGTCATGGATGTACGCGCTTCAAGGAGCCCATCAACCTTTGGCTTTGATGTTTTTCTTACTCACTGTCGTCTGCTTACAAAACACATCTCGTCACGGGATTTTTGCTCTTTTAGCAGGATTGTGTCTTGGATTCATGAGTTTTTCTTCTCCAACGGCTTTACTGTATCTTCCTTATTTCTTCCTCTTCTTCGTTTTCTACAAAAACTCCTTCCAGTTAAAAAAAATCAAACATCTCGCATTAGCAACTGGATTATTCTTAAGTGGAATGCTGGCCGTTATTCTTCTTTTTACGTTTCCAAATCCCATCCAATCTCTCAAAGAGTTCTCAATCTTTCTTTCTCGCAGTCAAGGGTTCAACCATTTTTATCTTTACCGCTCTCAACTGAGCCTCCTTGATCCCCTTCATTTTGGGACCACCCATTCTGATTTCTTCCGAGGAGCAGGATTGATTTGGATCATCAAATATTTTTTTCTCATCATGCCTTTTCTTTTTTCAGCTTATCTCGTGAGCTTGGGATATCTTTTCCAACAAGGATTCAAGAAAAAAAAGATTCTTCTCGTCATTTTCATTTCCCTAGCAACTCCCTGGGCGGTTGAGGCGATGCAAGCAGCTCAATTTGGACGCAACTATTTCTCATGGCTGATGGGAATGCTTTTTGTCATCGGATATACGGCCCACCTGCGATCACAAAAGGGTAGTTTTTCTTTTCAACTCAAACTCATCACCGGCATTTGGATAGCTGGCCATTTGATTCTCAATATCTTTGTTTTCTTTACTGACATTTTTCCCACTCGTATGGCAACAGCGTCTCTCGACCGATATTTAAGAAAAAATCATATTGAGCAATTATGGACGTATCCACAAAACCCCTATAAAAATGTGACCACCGATGTTCTCAACAATCCCAAACTCAAAGAAAAAATTCAGTTCACCCCCATGCAAACCATCCATGATCCAACCGAAGGATATGTTCTTATCCCTCCTACATCGAGTTATGTTCTTCATAACAATTGCATTGGCGAAGATTGGATTACTGACCCTGGGTTAAAAAAACTTTTAGACCAGGGAGGCCTCGAATCTTACACCGTTACGATTTTCCCGACGATTGGATCAAGTCGGATCTGGACTCAAGAAGAGGAGGTGTGCTCTTACCGAGATTTGATATTAGGGGATATGGCGAAAAGTCGCAAAAAAAGTAAAATTTATATTTTGGATGTGAAGAAACTGCAGAGTGCTTGGGAAGACTCACTTCCCGATACAAAACTCCGAAAAAATCCTCTCTAATAAATCCTCGTCGACATTACGACCTGTAATTCGATCAAGGTCATGAATCGCACGCTTGGTTTCTTCAGAGACAAATTCAAAAGAAACGCCCTGGTCCAGAAGAGCCCTGGCACCGCTAACAGCCAAGACACAACTCTTTAAAGCTTGCACATGACGAAGATTGCTAATCATGACAGCCGGCATTTCTAAGTCCTGGCGATGTAGCACGCTCGCCAAAATTTTTTCTTCCAATTCATCGATAGCGACTTTCTGCAAAGCCGAAATATATACAACGGTCTTTCCCGGGAGGCGTTTTGCAATCTCCTCTTTTTCCCATCGGCGAGGCAGATCTCTCTTATTCAC
>JANLHA010000051.1 GCA_024653845.1 Candidatus Omnitrophota bacterium
GGCAGATCTCTCTTATTCACCACCACTAAAACATTTTGCTCTTTGACCTGTTCAATCAAACGATCATCGTCCGGCCCCAATTCTCGACTTGCATCTAACATCAATAAAATCAGGTCTGCAGCCTGGATCGATATCTGACTGCGCTTAATGGCTTCTTCTTCGACGATATCTCTAGGCTCTAAGATTCCCGCGGTGTCAATAAACTGCAAAGGGATCCCACGGATCTGAGCAGACTCTTCGATCGTGTCCCGGGTCGTGCCTTCTATTTCAGAAACAATCGCTCTTGGATATTTTAAGAAGACATTCAAAAGAGAAGACTTCCCAACATTGGGACGGCCGCACAAAACCACCTTGATTCCTTCTTTCAAAATTCGACCCTGATCGCTGGTCGCCAGCAATTCTTCAATCTTTTCCTCAACGATATCAAGTTTTTCTGCCAGCCGTACCCGCCCTGGATCGTCGATCTCATCTTCAGGAAAATTGATAATCGCTTCCAATTCTGTATAAACCACCATCAATTGCTCGCGAATCACTTCAAGCTCACGCGCAAGATCGCCCTTGAGCTGATGAAGGCTCGCGCGCACGAAAGCCTGTGTTTTGGCGTGGATCATATCAATGACGGCCTCCGCCTGAGTCAGATCCAAACGGCCATTCAAAAATGCACGCTTGGTGAACTCTCCGGGCTCCGCTAATCGCGCACCCAAATCCATGGCCAATTCCAAAACCATTTGCAAAATGATCGGACTTCCATGACAACTGATCTCAACCATATCTTCCGCCGTGTATGTATGAGGCGCGCGCATGACCGTCAACAAAACTTCATCCATCAACTCATCTTTGCCCTGGCGAGGGTCAACGATTTGTCCAAAATGAACTGTAAAGCTTGAGCATTCCGACGGGATTCTCCCACTTTTTGCAAGAAAAATTTGTTCAGCAATTGTTAAAGCCTGCGGGCCGCTCAGACGCACAATCCCAATAGCACCCACTCCGATAGGAGTCGAAATTGCAACAATGGTGTCATTATGGGTTAGAAATTCAGACATATTTTTTTGCTTCCGCAACCACGAACAATGATCCTGTCACTAAAATAACACTGTTTTCTTCGACATGCCGTTGGGCCAATGCAAGAGCCTCTTTGACAGATGATGTTTTTTCCCAAGGAATGTCGCGGTCCACAGCTAACACCTCATCTGAAAATTCCGCTGCCCGAGGGTGATTGGCTTTAGTCCAAATCCATCGCGAAGAGATCGACTTCAAAATAGGAATGATCTGTGCCTTATCTTTATCATGAGAAAGACCTAAAATCAAGGTAACGAATCTATTTGGGAAAACTTCTCTGACTGTTGACACCAACTTCTGGCACGAATCTGAATTATGCGCTCCATCGAGAATCACACAGGGGTTCTGACGAACAATTTCAAATCGGCCCGGCCATTGTGTTTCTGCAATCCCTAAAGAAAACGCTTCGCTTGAAATTTGAACGCCCTTCTCCTGCAGAACCTCCACAATACCAATGGCCATGGCCGCATTCTCAATCTGATGCCGCCCTAGAAGCTTTGTTGTCAAATGATGTTCGTG
>JANLHA010000053.1 GCA_024653845.1 Candidatus Omnitrophota bacterium
CACGAAATTGCGCTTGATTACGGGTTAAATAAGAATGTTATCCTTGGACTTGATTATTATATGAGCAAAAGAATTGATGCCGCCAGCGTTGATGAAAAGCTCATCCAGGCAGATATCAATTTGAAATTCTAAAATTTTCATAGGCGAAAAATGAAAAATGAATATAATCAATATAGTAAAAGGAGAAGAGAATCTATGAAAATGATGCAACTATTCTTGGCGTCGATATGCGTCGTTGGCGTGACAGCCTCGACGGTGTATGCCGATCCCAAATTGATCAAAGTTGATGGTTCTAGCACCGTTTTCCCTATTACAGAAGCGGTCGCTGAAGAAGCCAAAGGCGAAATTGGTTCCAAAGTCATGGTGGGAATTTCGGGAACAGGAGGAGGGTTCAAACGGTTTTGCCGAGGAGAAACAGACATCAGTGACGCTTCTCGTCCGATCAAAGCCAAAGAAATCCAATCCTGTAAAGATGCGAATATCGAATACATTGAAATTCCTGTCGCTTATGACGGATTAGCTGTGGTTGTCAGTAAAGATAATGATTTTATTGATCATTTGACGGTTGCTGAATTGAAAAAAATTTGGGAACCTTCAGCCCAAGGAACCGTGATAACCTGGAATCAAGTTCGTGCCAGCTTTCCCAATGAACCCATTGTTCTTTTTGGTCCGGGAACCGATTCGGGAACCTTTGATTACTTCACCGAGGTGATCGTTGGAAAAGCTGGAAGCAGCCGTGGAGATTTTACCGCCAGTGAAGATGATAACGTTTTGGTGGAAGGTGTCTCTTCGGAATCCAACGCGTTAGGTTATTTTGGTTTGGCTTATTACGAAAATAATAAGGATCGATTAAAATTGGTTCCTATTGATGACGAAAATGATAATAATGGTCGAGGACCCATTGCTCCAAGTAGCGAGACTGTCATCGACGGCACTTATCAGCCATTAGCTCGTCCCATTTTTATCTATCCCAGTACAAAGGCAGTTGAACGGCCAGAAGTGGCAAAGTTTGTTGAATATTATTTAGAGAACGCCGGAAGCCTTGTTGAAGAAGTGGGATACATTCCTCTTCAAGCCGCCGCTTATGAAGCCGCGTTGGATCGTTTCCGTCTCCGTAAAACGGGATCCGTTTTTGGAAGCAAAGCCATTGTTGGCCTCAGCGTGATCGATGTTTTGAGCCGCTAAAATTAAGAAAACGCAGTTCATGAGAAAAAATATTGTTCGTATTCAGGAAATGGTGATTGAGAGGCTGCTGTTTCTCTGCAGCCTCTTCTCCATTTTTGTGACATTGGGAATCATTTACGTTTTATCAGCGGAAACATTTGCTTTTTTTCAAGAAGTGCCGTTGTATAAATTTTTAACAGATACTCAGTGGACGCCTTTATTTACTCAGAAACACTTCGGCATTTTGCCATTAATTTCCGGAACGTTTTTGACAACGGTGATTGCGATTGGGGTTGCGGTTCCGCTAGGTCTGCTCAGTGCGATTTATTTGAGCGAATATGCTTCTCCCAAAACTCGTAATATCATCAAGCCTTTACTAGAGATTTTGGCAGCTGTTCCAACGGTCGTGTATGGATATTTTGCGCTTTTATTTGTAACGCCGCTTCTTAAGAAATTTATTCCCGGGTTGTCAGGTTTTAATGCTCTTTCCGCTGGGTTGGTCATGGGGGTGATGATTATTCCGATGGTTTCTTCTTTGAGTGAGGATGCCATGCACGCCGTTCCTCATGGTCTTCGGGAAGGGGCCTATGCTTTGGGATCAAATCGTGTCCAAACATCGCTTATGGTCATTTTTCCTGCAGCGTTGTCGGGAATCATTGCTTCCATAATCCTTGCGATCTCGAGGGCGATCGGAGAGACCATGATTGTGGCGATTGCCGCAGGTCAGCAAGCCAAATTGACTTTAAATCCTTTGGTTCCGGTTGAGACCATCACTGCGTACATTGTTCAAATCAGTTTAGGCGATACCCCGCACGGCACGTTGGAGTATCGGACAATTTTTGTCTGTGGAATGACATTGTTCCTTTTAACATTTATGCTCAATATCATCAGCTTTAAGTTGAAACGCCGTTTCCAAGAAATTTATGATTAATCGAAGCAAAAATAGCAAAAGAAACGACAACATTTTTCGAGTGGTGGGCATGATTGCTACCGCTTCAGGCCTTGTTGTTTTGGCAGTACTTGTTGGGGACATTTTGATCGATGGAGCCCACCGTATCAATTGGGATTTCTTTACCAGTTACCCCTCTCGCAAAGCTGAAAAGGCGGGGATCATTTCTGCATGGGTAGGAACACTCTGGATCATGTTCACCACGGCTCTTTTTTCCATTCCTATTGGAATCGCTGCGGGAATCCATTTGGAAGAGTATGCCCGCAAGAATCGTCTGACGGATTTTATCGAAATCAATATTGCAAATCTTGCTGGGGTTCCCTCGGTGATTTACGGGATTTTAGGCTTAGGGATTTTTGTGCGAATGATGCATTTGGATCGAAGCGTTTTAGCGGGGGCGCTAACGTTATCTCTTTTGATTTTACCGGTGATCATCATGACCACCCGCGAAGCCTTACGTGCGGTTCCTTTCACCATTCG
>JANLHA010000063.1 GCA_024653845.1 Candidatus Omnitrophota bacterium
CCCCTTTTTCATATGACTTCTCTTTAATACACGAGCGCACCATTTCCCACTCATGAAATGATAAGTCGCGAAACAAAAGTTGCTCTTTTAATTTAACCACGGTTGATTCTGTCATTGATCTCATGCACCCTAGAATGATTGAATGATTATCACATTAGGTGGTCGTTCTTAAAATCATTTTTAAAGATTATTCAAATTTACATTTTCCACCGCACCCAACAACAACGGGATATTCGCTGGCGTGATTTGGATGATCACGGGGAGGAATCCGTCGATCTTCATGTCTTTGATCGGCTGTTGAAAGACAGGCAATGGAACTCCATCGGGGTCACGCTTGATTTGCAGGTTCAAATTTGAAGCATTGAAATCGATACCACCATAACCCGGCTGAACATTGGGATCAATACCGTTATCATCGATCAACATCGCCTCATCATCACGAGGAGTTGTCCCATCCGCTTTAGCATCTCCCGAAGCTTTCCGAGGTCCCGTTTTCAAAGCTTCTAAGAGACGCCTCACCAGATGCAAAGCTTTTCCTGCATCGTCCAAAGCGGGCTCTACATTATCTCTCTTGGTAGGACCAACCTCCCCAAATAAAAGACTTTCTTTTCTGACCAAGACATGCATCATCGCTCTTAATGAATTTTGAAGGAGCCGCGATCGCCATTTTTTAACCGTAGCAGTATTTCCGAGGGTGTCTTCGACAATCTGTTGGAATTCCCAAGAAATGGGATTTTCCATTCCTCGATTGTCGATCTGGGAGTTATCTCTCTCATCCTTCCAAATCCAACCATACTTTTTAATGCCACTCAAACGACGAGTCATTCGATTTAAAATTGTTTCTAAGTCCTGCAAATATTGTCCTTCAAGAGAATAAGGCGGAGCCCCCGAAGGAAGCCGTTGACGCAATAGTCCCACCAGGGTTTGATCTTCAGCAGACAATTGCACATCATCAAATGTGACCTTTGGAGCGGTCTTAGCCTGTTGACGTTGCGCTCTTCCTTCAGCCAACCTTCGTTCTCGAGCCACCGCTTCAGGAACTTCCTCTTCATTGAGTTCAATACCTCTGTCACTCAATATCCTGCGAGCCGCTTGAACCCGTTCTTGGGCGCGCTGAACATAGGGAAGAAAACGGGGAACAGCCGCTTTGATCACATTTACATCCACCAGCTGTACTACTATTCTCCCTGGATCAGCCCGCAATGAATCTTGTGGAGCCAATTGCTCTAAGAGTTCTCGACCTTCTTGCTCGGGAAAAAGAGCAGAAATGATTTCCCTTAAAGTTGTTTCGTCAATTGTCACCGTGTAAGTGCGCTTGATCGCACCCACTGCTTTTTTTATGGCTGTATCCAAAGGATGTCCAAAGAATGGTGTTTTTATACTGATCTGCCCTCGCTGAGGCAATTTCTGTGGATCAAGATTATCAGATAATGAAAGCAAGGCATTTTCCACACCACTGAGATGATTGGCTAATGATGCAGGATCTTCAGGGAATCTTGCCATCAGTTGTTCGGCCCAGACTGTCGCAGGCCTGATCCTGCTTTCGCCATCATCATCAACAAACATCGCTTCGTCATCTCCTCTGGTTCTTGAATAATAATGTTCACTTAAATCAAAGATAACTCCCGGGGCTTCCATAGGATTCAATAAAGCCAAAAGATTGTCAGTCCCTGGATGATTTGTATAATTCTGGTCAATATTCGCCATGAGACCTCGAAGAGAGGGATTAACCGCTCGGGAATCCTGAAAAATCAACAAAAATTGGTTTTGAGCGTCGCGCAACTGATCCCAAGCCACAAATAATCTGCGATGCTGTACTTCAGACAAAGTTCCTAGAGTTCTCGTTTCATTAACGATGGCCATCCAAGCCTCAGCCGCTTGCCCCACACGCTCAAATCGAGTTCTAATCTCACCGAGATTGCTTTGGGTATACGCATCGAGTGTTCCACGCTTAGAATTGGCTCTCATCCATTCATTAGGATCTTGAATCCACTGGGCCCATTGGGCATATCTTTGTCTAAATGCCGCCATAGCACGTTCAGTTACTCTCGGAGTCACCGCTCGACGAAATTCTTCTTGCTTTTCGGAAAGTGTGGGCTCTCGGAGTTCGACGCGCGGAGGATCATTACGATGATTAAAACTATAAAGAAGCTCACTGAAAGCATTGATGACCCTATTGATTTCAGGTTGATCCGGTTGACGTTGTGACCAAGGATCTTCGGGATCAACGGCTTGCCGTCGCGCGATGGTATCCAAATACGCCAGCATGGCCTCGACTTGTGGACTTTGCTCTGCAGAAAGATTCAACCGAGATCGTTCTCGAGGATCACCATAATAGGCCGTAGACAAAATATTAAAAGCCTCACGGTCAGGCGCTTCTACACTCAAATAAATTTCTAGTAATCCTTGCAGACGAGCACGAAGCGCCGCATCGGAAACCTCGTCTCGTAAATATCGTTCAGCAAAGGTGGGCAATTCTCGACGGTCATTTCTTCCCTGATCATCTCCAGCGCTAACCAACATTGCCTCATCATCCCCTCGAGTTCTAGCCGGGCCAGGCGTCCTGACGACAACAGCGCCTTGGCCTTGAGCCCCCTCAACCACCTCTGTGGTCACTTCCAACGCATTCCCACCGTCTGCTTGTCCCGCTCGTTGGGATTCTATTGTCGTGGCAGCGGCTTGCACGGCCGGCGATTGGGCCCTCAATTCCCCCGTTTTCACGGCTACCTCGGGTGCCGATCGTACCCCGCCCGAAAAATATTTTCGCGGGATCAATTGATTTGTCGCAGGGTCAATTTCTTCTTTAATATAGTTGTAAACTCCCTTACGAAAAGCTTCGACGTACTGCTGATAAATTTTCTCTTTAATTTGTTTGTCGTCAAGCTCAATGCCTTTTGTCTTATTTTGATCAGCATAGACCTTCGCCAAAATACTTTCTTTCAAAGCCTTTTTG
>JANLHA010000070.1 GCA_024653845.1 Candidatus Omnitrophota bacterium
CTGAAAAAGTTATTGATGTTTGGGGGGAGACGATCTTCTTTTTCCACACAATATGAATTTTTAAGGCATGGCGAAATTCCACCTTAAAAATATACCGTCCCTGTGTGAGATAAAAAATCCCTTTAACACAAAATGCAAAGGATTCATATTTCAGTTTTGTATTCACAACTTTCTTAGTCATGATCTCCGGAGAAGTCACGGATGAGTCAATTCCTGAGACCCGGTGGACCAAATAAATAAAGCTCTTTCGCACCCGAGTTTCACATTCTTGATCTTCAGAAAACTCTCGAATGGAAATCCCCTTGCGATGTCGAGCATATGAATTTTTTCGTTTGTACAAGATGTCTTTCATAAATGAAGTATAACACTGGCCCCTTTCAAAACAAGTGGATGAGACTCTAAACCGGGAAACGCTTTCTTGAAGCTTCCAAAAACTCATTTTTTAGCCAAAATATCTCAAAATTTGATATTTTTGACTCACTTGACAGGGACCTAACTCATTAATTGACAATCATTTAATCCGAGCAAATCTTATCATTCCATAACCCATTAAATAACAAATAGTTATATCCTTCCAGAAAGCAGACTAAACCCGAAGATTTGGAGGGAGAAAATTTCGCCTAAAAATGAAGAAAAAACGAACTATTTTTGGAAAAAAGGCAAAGGAACTTTGGGTTCTTTGCCTGAGGAAAGACGCTGAAGATTCGCTTGATGACGAAAGAGGATAAACACACAAAAGACTAATCCAAGGAGAATAAATTCCATCGATTGCTTGGTAATGAGCATCATGAGTGGCAAAACAATTCCTGTGACCATGGAAGCTACAGAAATGTATTGAGTCAATAGGAAAATCACGAGCCAACTCAAAACACAAACTCCTAAAACTAGTCTTAGCCCTGAAAACGACAAAGTCAGCCCTATCAACACGCCCAAACTGGTTGCGATTCCCTTCCCTCCTTTAAATCCCAGAAAGATGGTCCAGTTATGCCCGATGACAGCAATGACACCCAAAATCACTCTGGGAATCACGTCATGAAGATGAAAAAAATCTGCCACAACCGTCGTTGCCAGAATTCCTTTGAGAATATCGCCCAGCAAAACCGCTGTCCCGAGACTTTTGCCTAAAACACGAAATGCATTTGTGGCCCCCATGTTGCCGGAACCATGTCGACGAATATCGGTGCCTTTAAAAATTTTTCCTAAAAGATAGCCGGTTGGAATCGCGCCCAAAAGATAACTGACCGTCAGCCCTAAAACAAAATCTCTCATGAACACTCTCCTCGCTTGGTCACCTTGACCTCCTTAACAAAAGGAACGGGGATCGCCTGCAACCCTTGCATGAAATAATCAAAACCTGAGGCCAAGGTAAAAATCCCAGCAAAGTAGCCTAAAAATATCGCCCCCGGCCACTGAATGAGTACACTTAAAACAGTAAGGGCTTGAAAAAAAGTTGCGGCTTTTCCCAACTTGGTTGAGGGGCGTGGAAGAATTTTGTAAATAAAATGCATCAAAAGACCTCCCAACAGAAGAACACCATCTCGGATCACAATCATCGCAACCAACCAAAACGGTATTTGTACGTTAGGCAAATCAGCCCCAACTTGATAAAGGCAAATGAATCCACTGATTAAAAG
Organism: Candidatus Omnitrophota bacterium; assembly: GCA_024653845.1. Taxonomy (GTDB): domain Bacteria; phylum Omnitrophota; class Gorgyraeia; order Zapsychrales; family JANLHA01; genus JANLHA01. Next base: position 1,635 of record JANLHA010000070.1, read on the forward strand.
CAACTTGTCAGCTAAAGGATCTAGGATTTCACCCAGCTTCGTCTTTTGATGATACCGTCGAGCGACAAATCCATCAATTCCATCTGTCACAAAAGCCAGCAAGAAAATGGCCAAAGCCCAATAACGGAAATGATCATGTACTGGCGTGTAAGAAAGGATACTCCCAATAAAAAATGGGACCATCAACATTCGTCCCAAAGTGATTTTGTTTGCTAAAGTTATCATTGGATAAAAATTATTCTTCGACAGTTTTCAACTCCACATGATGAGTGGGACATATTTCCATTTTGGCATGAAAACGTTCACCGTCGACCGGACAATATTTGACAACGACATTTCCCTGCATCGTTTGAACCACCGCATTCACCGCCAATTGGGTCTCTTTGTCTTTGCGCAACTTTTTACCAAGGTGATACAAATCTTCTCGATCAATGTTCTGACCGCTCATGCCTCCGACGACCGTCGTCAGTGCCGACTCAATCTCCTGCGAAGATTCCGTTGTTACCGTCCCAGGTTCAACACGATTCCTCGTTGATGAACAGCTGATCAAAAAAATTGGCAAAATGAACAAAAGGATTCGCATAACGCCTACGCCTTAGTGGATCGAACGGATTCTTTGAGGTGGCCAATAAATCAACTCCGCTTTCCCAATCAAATTCTTCTCTGGCACAAAACCCCAATATCGACTGTCATGACTAGATCCGCTATTGTCACCCAACACATAATAATAC
>JANLHA010000074.1 GCA_024653845.1 Candidatus Omnitrophota bacterium
AGACGAGCGGTCCGAGGCGCTTCGATATTGCTGACGGTTTGTAAATCCCCCACAATAGATGAAGTTAATTTTTCTCCACCGTGATTATCAAGAAAATAAAAGAAAAACGTCCCGCCGTTCCAAAGAGAAAGCTCCTGAGTATCCAGTGTAAGTGCGACATCCAAGTTTCCTATATATGTTTCATCTTCTTTGATTCCTCCTGCCTGATTTCTCCAAAATTCGCCCGTATAAACGGTTTCGAGAGAAATGCCTTGAGGGAAATCCCATTTTTGTTGATTTTTGAGTTCCTCCGCGTCCAAAGGTGTCGTGGCTATAGCGCTGATAAATAAAAATTTCAATAACCCTTTTCGATCCATTTCATTCCCCTAAACGAGACACTGTCTCAATAAAATGATAAAAAATCACCTGCGCATCACACAATCAGGACATAACCCATAAAAATGCAGTTCATGTCCTAGAATATGAAATCCCCTTTTTTTAAGAATCGAAACATATTTTTCATCCTCTTCCATGCAAGGAAATTCCATCACACGATGACATTGGATGCATCGAGCATGATGATGAAGCTTCTCATCATAAACATGTTCATAATGCTGATGCTTTTCTCCAAAAGCCGTTTCTCGAATCACTCCTGCGGCCCGCAACTCTCGAAGACTCCGATAAATCGTTGCGCGGGAGACCCGACGAGCATGTTTCTGGCATAGCTTGACCAATTCTTCGGCGGCAAAATGACCGTGGGCTTTCATGACCTCCTGGAAAACAATATTACGGCCGGGGGTCAATTGCAAATTTGCCTTCTCGAGGTAATCGTGAAATTTTTGCTGCTCGGCCTGAATTTGATCTTTGCGGGGTGGCCTCATAATATGAGACAGTGTATCATCAAATGGGCGGAGTGCAAGAGTTTTTTTAAAAAATCTTAAATCAATTTACGCGCGCCACTTGATAGAACAGCCCATGGAAGGATTTTGCTTGCGGTCAACGGGTAAGCCAGCCGCAAAATTATTAAGAGCTTCTTTGAGTTCTTCGTGAGTGACTTTGCTCTCATCTTGCCAACTGTCATCGATGCGGCCATGATAAACAAGCTTCATTTCACGATCTAAAAGATAAATGTCCGGGGTACATTGGGCTTTATAGGCCTTAGCAGTGGCCTGAGCTTCATCAACGAGATATGGGAAATCCAGCCCCCATTCTTGAATTTTTTTCTTCATATTCTCAGCAGAGTCTTCAGGGTAATCAGGATGAATATTCGGGTTAACAGCTAAGGTATGGACTCGCATGCCCTTAGCATATTTCGCCATTTTGATCACCCGTGGCCAAACCGCCAAGGCATAAGGACAATGATTGCAGGTAAAAACCACAAGAAGGCCACGATCTTTTTCGCCAATCATCGCACTGGCTTTATAACTTTTTCCAGAAGGATCTTGGAGTTCAAAATCAGGCATTTTTCCATTTAAAGGAACCAAAACAGATTCAAGTAAGGCCATAAAATTCTCCTCTTTGTAGGTTAGCGCAATCATTATATTTTTCTCAGGAAAGATGTCAAGACGAGAATTCCACCTTGATTTACAACGAAGATCTTTTTATAATGCTTTGCATTCAATAAAATTTCAAGGAGATCAAATCATGCCCCATTCTTCTGTGATCCTTCATCAAATGCAAATTGGCCCTTTGCAGAATTTCATTTATTTCATTGGGGATACTCAAACTAAAGAGGTGGCGGTTATCGATCCTGCCTGGGATGTGGATTTTCTAGGTGCTGAAGCTAAAAAAAACGGTTGGACGATCACTAATATTTTCTTAACTCACGGGCATCCCGATCATGTGAATGGGATTGATAAATTGCAGGCGACTCACGATGTCCCCGTTTATATCTCCAAACACGAAGCTCCCTTTTTTACTCCCAAATGTAAAAGTTTGAAAAAAGTCGAAGACGGCGAAATTCTTCTCACCGGGAACATTGAATGGAAATGTATTTTAACGCCCGGTCATACGCCCGGCTGCCAATGTTTTAAAAACGAGGACATTCTTATCACCGGCGATGCGCTTTTTATTGATGGATGCGGGCGATGTGACCTTCCTGGCGGTGATCCTCGGCAAATGTATCGCAGCCTCTACCACGTTCTTCTCAAACTTCCGGATTCCACCATCATTTATCCTGGCCACAATTATGGCAATACCCCTTTTGCCACATTAGCCTCCCAGAAAAAAACTAATCCGTATTTGACGTGTGAGAGTGAGCAGGAATTTTTGGAGCAGCGGATGGGCGTGGGATTTTAAGAGCCGCATCAATCAAAAAGCTATACGCCCGAAACGGCAATAATCGTCGGAATGTACATAAGACGCGGCTTGGAAAATCGGGAATGTTGCGGAATTTAGGGTTTTTAGCTTCAATAAGTTTCTCAACGAGGGCCGCAACCTCTTCAGGATTTTTAGGACATCTCTGCACGTAACTGAGCACACGTTTTTTAAGATGCTGGGACATCTTGTAATACGGACTTGAGGGTTCATCGAAATTTTTGGCGTATTTGACATTTTCGTGAAAAATTTTGGTTTTGTAGGTACCAGGTTCAACCAAAAGCACATCGATTCCAAAAGGCTTGAGTTCGTATCGCAACCCTTCTGAAAATCCTTCTAACGCCCATTTGCTCGCGTTATATGCGCTAAATGCCGGTGAAGCTGAACGTCCGGCAATGCTTGAAATATTGATGATTCGTCCTCGATGCTGTTGACGCATCAAGGGGATAACAGCACGCGTCACATTTTGTACACCAAAAAAATTGGTGTCAAATTGCGCT
>JANLHA010000080.1 GCA_024653845.1 Candidatus Omnitrophota bacterium
AGAAAATCCTGATGATTCTCAAATATTTGTCGATTTCCTCTGGTTGCCCAGAGAGCAGAAGTTAAGGCGGCTAAAAGGTTCCGTGTTTGATCTCGTGGCCGTGGAAGAAGATCGTGATCGAGATGAACGGTTTGGCTTTGGCATGCCGTGGAGAACGAAGACGCTTAATACTCAGCGGGAATTTCGTGATGGACGATCAAGAGAGGATGGATTGTCTGGGCTCGTCGACAAAGGTAGCCTTAACCCCGAAGAGCGCTTGATCGCTAAAGTGGAAGAGCAGCAGGCCGAAGTGGTAGAGGTTGCTCGCCATCAGCGGTTGGCGCATGTCCAAGGTCATCTCGGAGCGATTCCTGATGAGACTTCTCGGCGTGTAGTCGCTCTCGCTCTGGCCGGTGAATCGGCCGACTATATCGCCGATGAGGTGGGCATTTCTGTTCATGACGTTGACCTTGTTCTTCTCGAGGCTGCCCAAGTTATCCGCCGGGCGATGTCGGATCAAGAGCCCGTGGCTCATCGTGGAGACAACGGTGGCAATGGCGGCAACGGTCACAAACGATCAAGAAAGGGAAAGGGGGCAGCGGTCGATCCCGAAACGTTCCCCATCCGCGCCGCGGAGTTTGCAGAATATAAGGATACCCGAGGCCGGCTGGTTTTTTCGATTAACCCCGACGGAAAAGTGGACCTTGTCTCACGCAGCGGCGATGTGATGGCGCAGGAGAAGGAGCGTAAGAAAAAGCGTGACCCCTCTCGTCCGCTGCCGGGGCAGAAAGAGTTAAAACCACGCGAAGTCCGTCGGGCATTTCGCGGTTTGGATGTGGCGACGTTTGATCGATTTGCTTGGGAGAGCGACGAGATCCAATTGGCCGTACGTTATCTGCGCGCGCAAGGCAGGGAAGACATGATTGCCCGTCTTCGTTGGATGGTCGAGCGCGGCCTCGTGCGTGCTGGTCCGGTGCGGGAACTCTTGGCCACCTCGATTATCAAGATCGACGGTGAAGAAGCCATCATTTTGAGCAGCGTTGAGGCGGTGCATGCGCAATCATTAGAAGAGCGGGTGGCGAGCATTGTGCATGAGTTGTATGCGTGGGAGGGAGAGGATCATAAAAGGAATGAGAAGCGAGATCAGGAAGTGATTTTGTGGCTCGCCCGACGATTTGAAGGAGTTGAACGAATCGCCTTGATTCCAGAAATGTTGAAGCATCTGGATCAAATTTCCATTCAGCTAGAGTTGTACCAATTGCTTGGAGATGTTTTGCGACGGGGATTTCACAATCTCCAAACGGCTGAGCAATGGAATCACGTCGCTGACGCTTTGCTTCTGCTCAGAAATATTCCATTAGCGGTTTATGTTTATCGAAAAGTCTTAGAGAATAATCCTCAGAACCACCACGCCAGAAAAATGTTAACTGCAGCTACTCCCCTGATTCCGAGAATGCCTGATCAAGGTTTGGCTGGCTTTGCCGCCATGGATCGAGCTGCCTTATGGCGCGATTTATGGGTGGGGGGCGATTGGGGGGCAGGCCGGCGCGCCCAATCTTCTTATCTTTGGCAAAAAGAAGGACGTTTTGGGAAAGTGATCGTCGAGGTGGGATCAGGAGGGTTCCCGATGGAATTTCGTCGACGCTGGGGTCAGAAAGTGATTTTGATCGATATTGGCGCTCCTGAACCGACCAAGTGGCTTAATCTTTCAACGGTTCGTTTGCAAGGAGATATTGAGCATCCGGAAAGAATCGAGGCCATTAAGGACGCCGCCCGGGTGTTGGGACGTCGCGCCTGGCGGTTCAATCATTTGGATGAACTTTTGATTGGCCAAGTGGATACCCTGCTTTTGACCCAAGTGCTCAATTATGTCGATTTCATGGAAGTTCTACGTCGGATCAGGCCTTGGCTTAAACCGGAGGCGAATGTTTTGATTCTTAATCAAGCTAATACGCCGGTCAATGGAAAAGAGGCGAATAAAGTCAACACGCTAGCGCACCCTCGACGTGTTAGGAGTAATGCTCAACTGCTCAAGGGGCTGGAAGAATCAGGTTATGTTGTTGAGCAAATTGGAGGCGTGGCCATGGATAGCGGCAATGATATGTTCTTTTTGGATGACGATCGACAGCAATTGCATGAATTCCGGTG
>JANLHA010000082.1 GCA_024653845.1 Candidatus Omnitrophota bacterium
AAAGCTCACATGGTGCCCAATGGCTTCTTGATATTCTTTCAAGAGAAGGATGCGGGCTGCCACAAAAGCGTAATTGGGTTCCATTTCCAGAAGAGATTTGGTTGCCATGATATTGGCTGCGCAGATGTCTTCATCACTCATCCCGTCATAAAAATTCTTAAGAGCTTCTTTAAAAATTTTATCGGCAGAGACATTTTCAAGACTTTGACAGCATGTTTCGATATTGAATCGCAGTTCATTAAGGTTAATGGGTGTGAGTTCTCCTAAAGCATTTTTGATTCGAATCTCTTTGATACAATCAAAAGAAATATCCAGTTGGGCTTGAGCTTCTGTTTGTCTAAGTTTGGCACGTTGTTCACGATAAAGAATGTATCGCTTGGCCACAGCATGAAGTCCCGCAGTCATCAATGTTTTTTCAACGATGTCTTGAATTTCTTCAATATGAAGAGCTTTCCCTTGAGGCCATTGTTTACGAATGTCCGCAATAGCCAATTCAGAAATTTGATTAGCTTTTTCTAAAAGATTATCAATCACTCCTTCTTCTCCATAGTGAGCGCGCAAAGCCTTCGCAATCGCCATGGTGATCTTTTCGGGCTTGAAAGAAACCATTCGTCCCTCGCGTTTGATGATGGAATAAGCTTCAAACGAAGCTCGGCGGGCTGTGTGTTGCTTGCGATAATCCGCGTAAACTTCTCCAATATCTTTATATCCATTTTCGTAAAGCTGACGGATCACTTCATCTTGAATTTCTTCCACCGTAAAATATTGTTTACTTTGGCGGTCTTTCAGAACGTGAATAACTTTCATCGTCAATTGCGAAATTTCTTCTTGTTCTCTTGTGGGAAGTTCGGCTTCGCGGGGCAATCGAAATTTCTCTTTGAAAGCATTGGCAATCGCGTTGCTGATACGGGTAGAATTGAACGGAACGGTTTGTCCATTGCGTTTTTGGACTTTCATGTCGACAAAGCTCGATTTTTGAGACGACATTACCTCCTCCTTCTCTATCTCATAGAGGTTTCGGGTGAAGAAATTAATAAGATCTATTTAAAAGGTGCTCCTTCAAAATGAGGGCAGGTTTACGACAATGGGTTAATGCACTATATATGGGTGATAATTCTTGTTTAAGCACTATATTTAGTATATTGATGCTGCAGATTCTGTCAAGTTTGATTTTTGCATGGGAAAGAATCCATACTGATTTTGAGTACGCTCCGTCGGCAAAACGAAGCGCACTCACTTCAAAAATTAGGCTCCGACGATCTTACCCCGCCAACGCAGATTTGAATCGTTTGGCAACAACATTCCAATCGACGACATTCCAGATTGCTTTGAGATAATCTGGACGACGATTTTGATATTTGAGGTAATATGCATGTTCCCAAACATCGATTCCTAAGACGGGGAGACCTTTGAATTCAGCGACATCCATCAAGGGATTGTCTTGGTTGGGAGTGGAGCCTATGAGCAATTTGCCATTGCTCACAACGAGCCAGGCCCATCCGCTTCCAAATCGATTGGTCGCTGCGGTTTCAAATTGTTCTTTGAACGCTGCAAAACTTCCAAAATCTTTTTTGATTCCTTCAGCCAATTCACCGGTCGGCTCCCCTCCACCTTTGGCAGAAAGAAGTGTCCAAAACATGGCATGATTGGCATGTCCGCCACCATTGTTACGAACAGCACCACGGATGTTTTCGGGAAGTTTAGAGATTTGAGCAATCAGATCTTCAATGGATTTGTTTTGCAAATCCGCTTTTCCTTCGAGAGCGGCATTGAGTTTGGTCACATACGTTGCATGATGTTTACCATGATGAATTTCCATGGTTTTGGCGTCGATGTGAGGCTCAATCGCGTCGAAGGCATAAGGCAATTGGGGTAATGTATAAGCCATAATAACCTCCTTATAATTTTTTGACCGCATCCAGAGCTGTTTGATAATCCGGTTCCGATGCGATTTCGGGAACGATTTGAATATAGGAAATTTTTCCTTCCTTGTTGACGATAAAAATAGAACGCGCCAACAAGCGGAATTCTTTGATCAAAACTCCAAAGGCTTGACCAAATGCAGCCTCACGATGGTCAGAGAGGGTTTGGACTTGATCAATTCCAGCAGCAGCGCACCATCGTTTTTGCGCAAACGGCAAATCCATGCTGATGGTTAAAATTACAACATCTTTTCCCAAGCCAGCTGCGGCCTGATTGAAGTGCCGAGTTTGCTTATCACAGATAGGTGTATCTAAAGAAGGCACCGCTGAGATAATCACTTTCTTTCCTAAGAAAGATGAGAGTTTCACTTCACTCAAATTATTAGCGACTAAAGTCGCGTCCGGCGCCTGATCCCCCACTTTCACTTTATTTCCAACGAGAGTGACGGGATTTCCTTTCATCGTCACTTGAGATTGAGAAGAACAACATCCTGTACCCATAATCAACTCCTTTTGTTAATTATTCTTCTAGAAATTTTTGATACGTCACCGCGGCAATAATGCCTCCGGCGATTGGACCTAACCAATACAACCAAAGATTATCAAGCCCGCCTCCAAGTAACGCGGGACCTAAATGTCGAGCAGGATTCATGGCGCCACCACTGATGGGACCTCCCATAAGAATATCTAATGCCACGGTCAATCCTATAAAAAGTCCTCCAACTTTGGGAGCACGCTTATCAACAGCGGTTCCATAAACGACAAAAACCAAGAAAAAAGTCAAGACGATTTCGGTAATCAATCCCATCCCCTCGGAGATTCCAGCGCCAAGAGATGGTGTTCCCATATTAACTGCCGAAAGCGCATCTGCAGGAACCGCAAGTTTAATAAGGAAGGCCGCAGCAATCCCTCCTAAACATTGAACAAGGACGTATCCAATGGCGTTAAGCGCATTGATTTTTTTGGCAAAAAAAAGTCCGATGGTCACAGCCGGATTAAGATGGCCGCCACTGATTGCGCCTACAGCGCTAATCATTACGGCAATCGTGAGGCCATGAGCCATGGCAATCCCAACGAGGCCTAATGATCCACCCGTGATGTGATTGGCAGCAATGGCGCCGACTCCAACGAAGATCAAGGCGAATGTTCCGATGAATTCGGCGATCAATGCTTTGCGGTTCATGATCAATCCTTTCTCTACTGAGTTTAAAATGAATAAAATCAAGATTCGCCACTATCTTACAATTTTTCTTTGATTTGTCAACAAGACGATTCTCGACGGGAAAAACATAATAAATAAGATGATTTCAAGCGGATCGCGAAGGATCATCGAGGAGAAAAGCATGTTTGATTGATCTGAATTTTTTAATCTTTTAAAAGTATGGCTAATGTTGGGAGCGGCGTGATTTTGATAATGAAGGGTGTGAGGCCGTCGAGTTCAATGTCGGGGATCGCTTCGCGTATAGGCAAGACTGTTGGAGCTCGACTGCTTTGGACATCGAGATTGATTTGATCGATATTCAAAGCGATCCCGCCAGGGGCTGATTCAGCCAAGGGTTTACCGCGAACAATTTCAATCCTTTCAGGACTGTCAACAATGTGCCTGCTGCCGATTCGTTCTCCGGCATGAACGAACACAACCCAATGATCGTAAGAGTAATCTCCTTGATCTTCCTCTGCAATGATATCTTCGTCATGACTTACCTCTGGAACAAATGAGGCAATTTCAAAATCATAACCTTCTTGTCTTAGCCTAAATATTTCACGCAGTGCGACGTAATAAGTGTCTTCTTCTTTAGCATCGGGGACAGCGGCGCGTATTCTGGCTAAAATCTCTTGAAATAATGGAATACTTTCTAAGGTTTTTTTTAGGAGGGTGGTCTCCATATGACGTTTTTGAAAATATTTATCGATCAAAACAATGATGGCCGGAGCATCTCCGATTTGAGCTAGCGTTTCAATCACCATTTGAATGGCTTTATTATCTTTTTCTGGAGATATGCTTGTTATGAATTTATTCCCTAGCCATCTTCCTAATCCTTCAGTTGAGCCAAAATTTTCGATTTCAGACTCGGTTGTTTCATGAACCTCCCATTCTGAATAAGTCGTCTCGCTGGAAGATCCACCGCCAAAGCCTCCAAAAGACGAGCTCGATGTCTCGCCGACCACACTGGCATCTTCATATTCAACGAATGATGGAAGATTCTCTAAATAAACGCCCGCAAAAACACGTTCATGGACACGCGTTACGGACGTCACCCAACTTCCTGTTTCATAGCTGTTTCCATGACTTTCAGATGTTTCAAAATTTTCAGTCCTCCGCTCTGCCCCTTGTTTGACCAACACTCGCAACGTACCTTGCTTAAAAAAGATTTCCCTAACCGCATCCGGCTCAACTCTTTTTTGAATCCATTCGGGTAATTCACGATATTGTCTTTGAAATTCCTCCTGCGCTGCGTTGGCATCTAACTTACGCAATGTTTCGATAGCCTTTTTCTTTGTTTCGATATCTGTAGCACCATCTCTGAGCAAGTCCAAAAAGGCAGGAGCCGCCTGTGGATCACCAATTTGACCCAAAGCCTGAGCCGCAGCTTTTCTGACATCATCGTCATCATCGTATTTCATCAAATTAATCAACGGCCTCACCGCCATTCGATCTCCCAGCGTACCCAAAGCTTCAGCGGCAAGGCGTCTCTGTGAAGCTTTCCCGGAAACGATGTGAGGGGGGTCATCTGGATAATACTCAACCTCAGGCCAACCTTCATTTCCTAACCAACTCAGCAGCTCCCCCCTCAGCAACTCCTCAAAAGTCGTTTGATCCTGCGTTATTTGACCTAGTATTTTTAGAATAGCCTCTCTGACATCACGCTCTTTTGCATGACGCAAGCGGTTCACTAAGGCATGAAAGGCTGGTTCCCCCATTTTAGCCAACAAATCAGATACATCTCTCCTGCTTTGCGGATCATCAAATATTTTTAAAAGTCGTGGCATGATCCTCCCTCCAAGTGCAATCATCACATGATCTGTATCCGGCCTCCCATTGATCAACTTCGCAAGATGTTTATTTTTAAACCTTTCTGGCCGAGCCTCGGCAATCTTCTCAATGGCTGCGAGAACTTCCTTGCTATACCGTTTGCCCAGCTTTTCAGTGAACTTAAACAGCAAATCCAGTTCCTCCCACGCGCCCATATCTCCCAAATGAGCGATCGCGGCTCGCTTGGCTTCTTCAATAGGAATATTCAAATTCTGAAAAATTTGAAAGTCAGGTCTTTGTTGCAGTTGATGCCAATCTTTAGCTTGAAGAATGGTACGGCAACGGGCGATCATTTGCGCTCTGCGAGGACCATTTTGTGGATCAGTGACCGATTCCCCCATTTCTCTTAACGACAAGGCTCCAGCAATTCTAGCTGAGGTCAGTTCATTTCCTAAAGACTCCAGCAAAGGTTCCATGTGATCTAAATTTCCAATTGGGGAAACGGATTCGCTGTGGAGCTCCCAATTTGAAAAAGTGTTACCTTCTACCCAGGCAGAAGACAAATGAAAATCGGGGGTTAAGGTTTCTTCATTTCCGTTCTGAGCCGATAAAGAATGATCTTCCAGATAAATTCCAGCAAATGCCCGTTGATGAATTTGTGTCTCCGATCGAAGGCCTTCGTAACCAGAACCCATAGAATCCTGCGTTACGCCACTTTCTAATCTCCTCTCCGTGCCTTTTTTAAGCAGCACTCTTAGCCCACCCTGTCTACTAAAAATGTGGAACGCAAAATCTTCATCCACTTTTTCACGAACCCATTCTGGCAGTCGTTCGTATTGGCTCTGGAATTCCTCTCGAGCCAGATTCGGATGGAGTTCAAGCAAGAC
>JANLHA010000083.1 GCA_024653845.1 Candidatus Omnitrophota bacterium
CTCTTGCTCTTGAGAGATGTGGAGCTTTTTATTTGGGAGAATCGTGGCTTTAGGCATAAATTTATCTTTATCTTACGCGCATTTTAAAGAGCGTCAACACAAAACACCTTCCTCTTAATAAGCCGCAGAAAGTTCTTTTCTAGGAGCAACCTCTTCTTTTTCTCCTAATAAAAGCGGAGTCGTGATCGGGGTGATTTTAATGATGATGGGGACCAGCCCTTGAAGATCCTCCGGATTGAGTGGGAGCTGAAAACTCTCGTTACTCGACGATGAAAAAGGCGAAAGCTCTTTTGATCCACGCTGAATTTTGAGATCAATTCCTTTTGCATCCAAGTTGATCCCTCCGACATTTCTGCGCTGCTCCGCCAAAACTCGATCAACATGGTCGGTCCAATCACGTGGACGAGCTATCGATTCATTTTTTTGAAAAAGGTCTTTTAAGTTTGCCAAACTTCCTCGACTTACGCCTAAGGTGCTCATTCTTTGGGCTTGCTTGTTCGAAACAGCATTGGTATTCATCACGACGGGAAGGTTTGGGGCAATCGCCAACAATTCTTTGGTCATTTCAAATCCATCCATATTGGGCATCTCGAAATCGGTGAGAACAATATCAATCCTCTCACGAGCAGCTTTCACAATGGCTAACCCTTCTTTGCCATCCTGTGCCCATAAAACGCGATACCCTTTTTTAACCAAAGCCTTCTTGGCTAAGAACCAGTGATTATCATCATCTTCCACTACCAAAACCACCGGCTTCCTCTCAGAAGGACTTACCGCAGGTTGCGCTGCATCTCCCAATCCTCTAGCCTCAACAGCATCTCTCACCTTGGATAGAACATCGTCGCTGGATGAATGTATTTCAACCTTCAATTCCCTCGGTGGCTTCACTTGATCGGGATGATCGGTTGACACCAGCACCGGAACATCAGGAAAAGCACCCGCCAAAACGTCCAAAAGATCGTCCGCTTCGGATCCTTCCGCCCGCCGCTTGGTTTCATTCAATCCTTCCCAGTCGAGTAACACAGCCTCAATCGTTTCGTCGATGGCCGCGATGGCTTCCAAACGGCTACGAGCAACCACGATTTCATAATTTTGCCCTTATAAAACTGATGTCATGCCGGCAATTCTCATCATTCGAGAATTGACCAACAAAATTTTAGGACGGCGCATTTCGATTCTCGGCAAAGGCGCTCTTTCGGCCACCGTTTCTGGCGCAACTTCGATAGGAACTGGTGCAAAAACTTTCAGCCTCGCTTTTAATCGTTCTGCCGCCTGCCAAACCGCATCGCCCTCCGCCACGTCGGCAATCTGACCGCCAAGGATCGCGTCAGCATGCTCGAGATAATGCCCAGCAACAAATTCCCGCGCGGCCAGCAAAGAAATTTGAGACAAATCTTCCACTTGCGTTAGCATCTCATCTACGACGGTATTGTCTAAACCATAAACGCGGTCAAGAAGCTGACGGATCTCTTGCCGCGGATCAATCTCCGAGGGATGTTGTCCGGCATTTAAAATATACCCCCAATAAAACTCGGCTTCTCGACGGACACCACGGACCTCTTCCTCAAATTCTTCTTGGGACGAACCCATATTCGTATCGTGCTCCAATTCATTGATCAGCGCCGCGGCAAGCATGTTGGAAGAAATAAAAAGAGGAGCTTGCTGATCCGCAATAAAATCCCGATCAATATAAACAACGTTCCCGACCGTTAAAGCAATTCCTCCAAACCCATGGGAGAACACAATCTCTCGTCCTTGGCGCTGCAAAGCTTGAATAGCTGCACTCAAAGCGCCCGAAGCCCTCCGCAACCGCCACAAATTTCCTCGACTTTCTTCGTAGGTGTCAGATCCGCGCTCTTCTCGATTGGCCTGCGCCAAAACAATGGCTCGCTTTCCGGTGATCGCCACATTCTTTCCCATCGCTGCGAATTTTCCTCTGCCCGCGCCCCTCATCCACGGATCGTCATAGCGCCAAACCAACGCAGCGATGTTGTCACTCCTGTCACTCGCATCTCTAACCAAATCTTGGGCCCCCTTGCCGTTTTCAACATCCCGCGCAATTTCTTTGACTCGATCTTGTCGGTCAAGCAAGGCCCGGCCCCCCAACAATCCGTCGGAAGCGACTTCAGCATGGCTTTTTTCTCCCAACCATATCCTTTTGATTGAAGGCTTTCGCGACATGATTGTGGCCAAATCTTTATTTCCCAACGCTCGGGTGACTTTGATACCTTGGATACCTGAGCGGATGTCTTGGGCTTTAACGGCCACCGCCACAACACCATTAACGCTGTTTATAACACTCCCTCCGGCCGCCTCAATCCTGACTTTCTCAGAATCATTCGTAGGAACGTGACCAGGATCAACATCTTCCAAAACTTCAGACTCATTTTTTATCAAGATGGGGGAGTCGCCCAAAATCGCCGTGTACGCCGCATCTTTTTCCTCAGGGATGTAAAGGATCGAAACGGTGGTTCCAGAAATTTCATTTTTCGTCAACACATCAAGCCGTGCGATGGTTAACTCTAACGCATTGTCGATATTTCCCCGCTCCTCGATCATCGCGTCTTCAAAAATGTCCTGAATATTGGCTGCAGCAATGTTAACTGCGCTATTCCCCCGATGGCCATCCATCACCGCCATGAAACGACCTCGTCCTTTTCTCACGTCGGGCAAGTTGATTTCCACATCTACAAATCGATCCAGTTGCTCAGAGCGAACACCTTGACTGATATCGTGCGCCCGGCGGTTCACAATTTTTGGCCTGGCCAAACGCTCCATCAATCGGAGTACCGGAACCTGCTCTGAAAAGGCAAGGTTCTTCAAGTCTCCTCGCAAAATTCCCTGAGCATATTCCAAATAATGTTCAATGACAAACGCGCGGGCTTGCGCTTCATTCTCGGCAATCGCCATGACCCGATCCAACAACTCATCTTGAATGGTGTTGTCCAAATCTCGATAGACCCGCAACAAGACTTCGATGATTTTGTCGCGCAAGTTGGGATCTCTTTGCAAATGAGCTCGTAAATATCTCGCCTCGGCTTGCAGGGCTTTGACTTCTTCTACAAACTCTTGCGACAAATCTCCTCGATGGGCATCATGCGCCAATTCATTCTGCAAGCTTCCCGCCAGAATTACACCAATGGCTTCTTGAACACCGCCATTACGTCTGGCCACTTCCAAAAATGTAACATCGATCCACACCACATCCCCGTCGGTCAAAGCCGGTCCGCCAAATCTTCGCGAAAATCTGATTTCGCGAGATTGCGCTGTTAAGGCATTCATGGCTAGAACGATGTCTGGCGAAAGCGCGAGCAATTGCTCATAAAACGCCGCGCCCTGTTCATCATCGATGGCATTCTGGGCCGCGAGTCTCGTCGCTTTTTTGCCCGTGATGGCTACATTTTTTCCTAAGGTCGCAAATTGGGCTCTGCGATCGGTATCATCCACAGCCGAGCCTCTACTTGAAGGTCCAATTGCTGCGGTCGTCTCTTGAATTGGAGTAGGCTTGATCTCCGCTCCACCTCGTTGAGGCCGCAAGCTTTCTGGCAACGCAGCCAAGGCGACAGATAAAATACGGTCTCTTTCCTCCATCCCTTTTCGGAAAAATCCCTTGAAAGACATTACCTCTTGAGGCACAACCGTCTGACTTCCACCGGCGGCACGAAAGATAATTGGCAATTGAGGATGTCGCGCGCTCAACTGTACGGAAAATTCCAGGCCATTCAAATTCGGCATATTCCAATCCGTAATCACAATATCCACGTCTTCTGTGGCCTTATCTAAACCGTCCTCTCCGTCCACCGCTTCAAGAACTTCAAATCCCTGCCTTTCAAAAAATCCCCGAACAATCTGACGCTGGAAGGGATCGTCATCCACGATAAGTAACCGCGGCTTTCGTCCGGCGAGGGTGGTCCATTCTTCAACAACAAACGATTCCACAGACTCCAGTGGAGTTAATATCTGACGAACAAATTCCAAAAGCTTAGGCACTCCGCCTTGTTGGTTATATTTATCCACAACTTCCCTCACGTTACTTAACCGCAACTGCTCCGGGGAAATATTGCTAGCCATTGACGTAAACATCACAATGGGAATATCGCGAGTCTGCTTTCTCTTAAACAATTGCTGAGTCACTTGCAACCCAGGATAGTCCATTCCCCAGTCGGTAATGACCAAATCAAACCTCTGCCCTCGAGTTAATCTTCCCAAGGCTTCATCTCCGTTACGCACAGCGACAACCTCATAACCCATCGCTGTTAATTCATCTTTTAATATTTCTCGAATGGTGCGGCTATCATCAGCGACCAAAATTCTTAACGGCTTTTGAACAGCAGGCTCGTCCAGTCGTACCCTCAAAAGATTCGCGGCCTTCCATGAAGGATTGTCTTGATTGATGTCGGGAACGTGGCCAGAAAGAATGGCCTGGGCATGATCTTGATAGTGCC
>JANLHA010000084.1 GCA_024653845.1 Candidatus Omnitrophota bacterium
CTCTTGCCGCCTGTCTTTTTCAAAAGCTTGATGTCCGAAATCACCATCCCTTTATCCGCCCATTTCATCATGTCATAAATTGTCAGAGCTGCAGCGGAAACTGCCATCAACGCTTCCATTTCTACTCCTGTTCGACCCTGATAATTAACTTCGGCGATCACATGAACCGCATGGTTCTTTGGATCGACCTGAAAATCGACCTTCATTTTACTTAGCTCGAGAGGATGACACAAGGGGATGATTTGTGGTGTGGATTTGGCAGCCATGATTCCTGCAATTCGAGCCGTTTCCAGAACATTTCCCTTGGGAGAACCTTCGCCCATCAAAATCTTAAACGCGTCTTT
Source organism: Candidatus Omnitrophota bacterium (assembly GCA_024653845.1). GTDB lineage: Bacteria > Omnitrophota > Gorgyraeia > Zapsychrales > JANLHA01 > JANLHA01. Next base: position 345 of record JANLHA010000084.1, read on the forward strand.
ATTCAAGAATATCGTCGAGGATGCGACCGCAGTCCTTTTCGAAACATTCTTTTCACTGATATCCACCATTCCTTTATAATTCTTATTCACCTTTTCACCTCTTTAGTCATCTTGGACTTTCTTGCGCTGTTGTTTTTTCTCGGAATGCTTTTTCTTCTTTTGTAACATGATCTCTTTGGACTTCTCAGATCGTCGGTAATTTTGTCGTTTCTTCTTTTCTCTCTGCGCAATTTTAGCTCTCTCGATTTTCCGCCGTTGCTCAACAATCTTTTCTAAAAGGAGCTGACGCGCAAAAAGACGATTCATCGCCTGAGAACGCTCCTGCTGACATTTGACCATGAGCCCCGTGGGCCGATGAGTCAATTGCACGCAGGTTGCCACTTTATTGACATTCTGTCCACCTTGCCCCATCGAACGGATGAAACGTTCATCGATGTCTTCTTCAAAAATTTGCGCCCGTCGCATGCGTTCTTCTAAACTTTTAAAATTTTTCATATGAAGATTAGGACGTCTTCTTATACAGCAAAGCCGCCCATTTTTCACCTTTTTTTATTTTGAGACAGCGTAAGGATTTTTCCTTAAAAGTCTCTTTGACCTTCTTCAAATTCTTCAAAGAAATCCCTGAAATGGCCAGATGCCCGCCCCGATTGACCCGACTCAACAATTTTTCGTTTAATAAAATCAATGTTTCCGAAAGCAAATTGGCCGCCACAAAATCATATGTCTCTCGATTCTTGAGTTTCCCGAAATCCACTATTCCTATACGACGAAATTTTAAACGATTCCGCTGGAGATTTTCTTTTGCAACCTTCACCGTCATCGCATCCAAATCCAGCGCATCTACCGACCGCGCACCGCACTTATAAGCCACAATGGACAAGATTCCAGTCCCTGTCCCCACGTCGAGAAAGTCAATAAATTGACCCTCTGACTGTTCAATGAATTCTGACATGAAACGCGTGGTTTCATGCAAACCTGTCCCAAACGCAAACGCCGTATCAATGATGATGGGTTCTCTCTTTTTTCGCCGATATTCTTTAACCCGCCAAGCTGGAACAACATCAAATTTCTCTGTCAAACGAAAGGGACGAACACTTTCTTTCCATTTTTCCTGCCAATCCTCTTTTTTCAAATGTTTCAATTGAACTTTAACGTTCTTCAAATTCTTAAGAAGGATCTGCCGATGAATCCTTTCCGCCGCCAAACGTGAACAAAAATACGTGGCTACGCAAACCTTGCCACCATCCTGCAATTCCATAATCTGGCTTGATGCCACGCCTTCATCTTCTAGGATTTTTCTTAAAAGGATCTCACATCCCGTTCTTATATTTTGAGCGGAGATAAAAAGAGAAAGTTCCAACAAGTGATCGTTTGAAGGCACGAATTGCTCACAGATTTAAAAACTGTAATGAGGAATCAAAGAGGGGAATTATCCGCCATTGGCTTTAATTACATTTTTAGCCAGACGACCTTTTTCACCATCGACGACGTCCAACTCCACATCATCGCCAGCTGTCAGCGTTTTGTAGCCTTCGCCCTGGACTTCGGAATAATGGACGAAGACATCTTTGCCATGATCTCCATCAGCAACAATAAAACCATACCCCTTTTGATTGTTGAACCATTTCACTTTTCCTTTAACCATGCGGTGACCTCCTCTTTGACCATTCCACTTCTTTGTCATTAACAATGAAGCTTTCTCTATTCAAACTTTGATAATGCTTCATTCCCCGAGAATAATTATTTAAAAAATATAAATTTATCCGAGGGCAATAAAAAAACCGCTAGGAGAAAACCTAACGGTCATCCGTGACATGGTCGAAGAATGCGTGCGATCCTGCATAGCAAAAGTATTATAAGACGACTTTCGAGATTCTTTCAATACATTTTTCTTAAAAAAGAAACCCTGGGAAAATTTTCCTAGGGTTTCAAAAAGTCAATTGAACGATTTTATCGAACCTGAGAAAGGCCTTCCGGCAATGATTGTTCTGCTGGAGCATTCGTCGACCCCATGATCAAGGGGATATCTTTGACCGTTGCCGGCATAATATTCAAAAGAACCGGAGCCAATCCATCAATCTGAATATTGTCCAAATCCTGCAATTGAACAGGAAGAATAAAACCTTTTCCGTCCCGCTTGATTTGAAGATCAATCATCTTGGAACTCAAATCGATACCACCAAATTCTGCGAGCTGTCGTGTCACATTCGGGTGGTCAATCACCGCCGCGAGTTCAGAAGAAACTCCGCTTAGAGTATTTGAGCTTTGAAGGTTGTCAGAAGATTGTAACCTCTCAAAGTCTTTAGAAAGGGCTACAACGCGAGTTGCCACTTCTCGAGTATCATTGAGATTCTGGACTCCCAGTGCTTTTGCAAAACTCTGATCACCACGAGCCGCCGCCTGACTGACAGCTGTCGTTAAGACGTCAGCAAACTTACCGGACTTCATGCTTTTCAAGGCATTGAATTTCAAAACATCCCTCGCAGCATCTGAAGATTGGGCACGATCCGGAAGAGCAGACGCGACACGCTGTACAACTTCCGGGCGTTGCAATGCGGAAAAAAGCGCCCTTTGGCCAACGATTTGAATTGTTTCCGCCAAATCATTCGGCCTGCCTAATAGCGTCGGATCTCGACGGATAACTTCTTGGACATCCTGAATATCTTCTCTTAGAGCATCACGATCAGCATCATTTGCAAAAATATCCAACAACTTGATTTCATCAAGAGAAGCAACAGCCCGATGAACCTGGGCCAATTGTTGAACATCTCGACGAGCAAAAGATTCGGTGATCCTTTCTTCGCTCGGACCCAAATCAGCCAAGTTGGATCGCAATGCTGGAATATTTGTCATCGCCTGAGCCAATTGTGGAGCGTGTTGAGCCACAAATCGACTGGCTTGTTCTGGATCGGCAAGCACACGGGCTCGGGCATCTGGTGCCAATTGATCCAATTGTGTTCTCACTTCGGGAAGCTGTCTCACACCCTGATCCAAAATTCTGCCTTGTTCAGTGGGAAGATTCTGATTTTGTCGTCGGAATGCAGCAACTTGAGTCTGGAGAGTTCCTGAATCTCGAGTCACCAAAGCGACATTGGCCTGAGCTTGCTCAATTTCAACCCGCTGAACCTGGGCGCGTTGTTGACCTAATTCAACAAATGCAGATTGAACCTCTGGGCGTTGAAAAGCTACTCTCAAATCATTAGCTGGTGCTCCCACCGCTTCCCAAATGGATGTTGGATTTTCCAAAACTTGTTGTCGAGTCTCTGAAGGCAAATCTGCCACTGCGCGCTGGACTTGATCAACGGCCCTCGTCAAAGATTGTGAATCAGAAGCTGATAATCTCCCGCTCGCCTGTGCACGGCTGACCTGTGCTTGGACCACGGGGAGAGAAGTTGTCATTGCGCTTCGGATCGCTTGAACTTCTGCAGGCTCTTGAACATTCTCCGCCCGAGGTCTGGCCGCTAACGTCACGGGAGCGGCTCTCTCTATAAGCGCTGTACGAAACGGCTCGAAATCCAAAGCTCTTTGAAGATCCGGCCTGTCTGCAACAAATTTATTCAAGGCATCAGGATTACGAAGCAATTCTGATTGTGCTGCCACAGCCGATTGCAATTGCCTCAATTGAGGAGCAACTTCTCTTTTCGCTTCAGGTGTCATAGGGGCACTGTCTAATACCTCCTGTAACTGACTCACCGGAGCCGTTGCAGCAATTCGTTGAACATGAAATTGATCAATCGCTCTTGCATCTTCGGGCTGTGTGGCTCGAGGAGCTAATTGAGCTAAACTTCTTTCAAAGTTAGGCGAGTCTCTCAAAACTTCGGTCAACTCAGGAATCTCAGCAATCATCGCTCGAGCTTGTGCTGGGTTTGCTGCCAATTGATTGCGCGCAGCTGTGGGCAATGCTGCAACTTGACGCTGCAAGTCACTCATTCCTGCTTCCCATTTTCCTCGTTGAACGGGATCTGCAAGTTCTGTCTCTACCAAGACATCTATGGCTCTTTGATCCGACGTGACTAACGCTATTCGGGATTGCTGATAATCGCGAGACAAATCTGCAGCCTGACCTCGATCCGTCGAGGCTCGAGCCAAACCCGCCCGAAGCGCCGGACTCTCCGAGATCGCTCGTTGAACTTCCGCAGCTTGCGACGTCATGGTGGTTCTCATTTTTTCAGGATTACTCACAACAGCACTTCTCTCTGCTACAGGCATCGATTGTAAACGATCAACCTGTGCTAAGAAATTTGGACTCAATTTCACACCCGCTTGCCGAGCAACCGATTCTAAGACCGGCCGAGAAACACTCATCACCGCAGCTGTCGCTTGGGCTTGTTCATTCTGAGAACGATCGATTTGTGGCGCTTGAGCGGCACGAACATCCGCAATTCGACGATCCAGCCCTGGCACCTGTTGAACCATACGAACCACATCGTCGATAATGATCGCTTCATCGCCACCTAAAAATTGTCGACTCCGAGAAGGATCATTCATCATGCTCAAACGTTGCTCAGGATCTAGACCAGACACAGCATCCTGTAATCGCTGGACTCCGGTTTGAATAGCTGCACGTTGCGCAGGCTGAAGTGGAGCAATTTCTCCTCGAGATTCTGCATTTGAAATTCGATCTTCCAGAACTGATAAAGGTGTGGTTAACAATGCACTAGTCACTTGAGCGCGTTGAACTCCTCCTCCAACGGAAGACGAAGGAACAGAGCGCTGTGGCATGATCTCCACCAAGGCTTTGGCCAAATCACGGCCTCCTCTCAATTCTCGGGTCATGATGGGAGCGACTTCTTCCATCAGACGTAAAACTTCACGGGGATTTTCACGCAATTTAGGATCCGCAATAAATCGAGGATTTTCACGCAACTCTCTTTTGAAAACAGCCAATTCCCCCTTATCTCCCTCAACTTTGGATAAATCTGCAGCACTCAATCGTCCTTTTAAAGCGCCCACGGTGACATGATCAGCTAGATTAGCGACGGCAACACTGGCTTGCAACATTTCGCCGCCTGCTGCCACGCCGGCTCGAGGCCTTAAATTCACACGAGCCACCCGAATTCGTTTGTTACCACTTG
>JANLHA010000092.1 GCA_024653845.1 Candidatus Omnitrophota bacterium
CACCCTCTTCCATCGCGAGGGCCATTGCTTTAAGATGCTCTATAATAAACTCCGAACGCTCGATATCATCGTTTGTGGCCAATCCATTTTCTGAAATCAAGAGTGGAAGCTTGTATCGCGAAAAATCTTTTAAAAATGTATACAATCCTTGCGGATAAATTTCCCACGAAAGAAAATTATCTTTTCCGGTATGCCGGTCATGCGCTACCGTCGCCGTGCAAGCTTTCCCCAAAATTCCCGGGAATCCAAACCCATGATGAAGGACAAAATCCCGCGTGTAATAATTAAGCCCGATAAAGTCCAAAGTTTTTGCTCTCGGCAAGTGAACATTGAAAAGCCCGATGCAATAGGCCTTCCCCCGCACCAACGCCTGGACAAATAAATGATTGAACATCCAATGCCTGAAACGCGCCGCAATCCGATCTCGTAAAGAACGATCCGAACAAGCCCTGAAGATCAGAACACTTTGCGCGATCCCAACCATGGGTTCATTCCAATTTTTTTGAATATAGGTCTCTTTGATTTTCTCATAGGCTAAAACATGCCCCAGAAGTAAATTTTTAAAAACTTGAATTCCTTTCTCAGGTGATTTCTCCCCCGGCGGCCAGTCCCCGACCATATAACTTTTATACGTGTACACGACAGGCTCATTCAATGTCATCCAATAATGGACATCGCTGCCTAAACTTTCTGTCACTTTTTCGACGTATCGGGCAAAATTTCTGGGGGTCTTCTCAGAATACCAGCCCCCTTGGCGCGCCAACCATAAAGGAAGCGTAAAATGATGCAGCGTTACAATAGGCTCAATGCCTTTTGATCTAAGGGAACGGATAACCTGAACGTAATGATCAAGAGCCAAGCTATCCCATTGCCCCTCTTCTGGCTCAATGCGGCTCCATTCGATGGAAAAACGGTGAGCGGTATGTCCTAAACTTTGAGCGAGATTGGAATCTTCTTCATAACGATTCCACTGATCACAAGCCTCGCCGGAACGCGCCTGGGGGGACTTTGTTTGTTCCCACTCCCACCAATCGTTATTGACATTGTTTCCCTCAACCTGATGAGAGGATGTGGCAGCCCCCCATAAAAAATCTTTGGAAAATTTAAATTCACGGGGGATATTTCCCGCGATCGTTTGATGAGCACTTGAACAACCCAACCCCATAAAAATAAAGAAAAATAAAGCGAGACTTACGCGTAAACCCTCGGGCTCTCTGAGATTGACGATAGCTGGGCGCATATTTTTTACATTCATTCACTATTGGCTTCCTCAATCATTTATCAACAGATCGTTATTTCTTGCCAATTAAAAAGTAAAGCACCATGCCGATAACAGGCAGAATAAGGATCAAAATAATCCACAAGGCCTTTTTCCCTGTGTCCATCGAGCTTTTGAGGACATCAACAATAGCGACAATGTCGAGAACTAGAATCAGTAGCCCTAATATCCCGCCCATAGACCCTCCTTATTTCATTTATTGACCCGCAATCATTTCTGCTTCCACTTCTTTCTCGGCTTCAAACCAGTCATTCCAATCGTTACCATCTTGACAGCCTCTTTTTTGATAAAGTTCGTAAGCCTTCTTCTCCACTCTTTGCGCAAAGACGTTAGCGTCCACCCGCTTCTCACTCTCAAATCTAGTCGGGGCTGTCTTCCAATTATTTTTTCTTTTTAATGCCATTCTATCGACTTCAATTGTGCTTATCATGTTGATCTCCTTTTTTGGTTTAGCCTACTTTTTCACTCTGTCTAAAAAATCGATAACTTTGGGCCTTGATACGTTTCCACAAACTGCTCCAGCAATCTGAACCTTGATCTTTCGATTTTGCTCTAAAATTATTTTTTAGAATAGTAAATACATCTTGGTTCTTCTTTATTTCCTTATATTCTATTCTATTTTTCATATCTCAACGATCCTTTACAAAACCTCAGGCTCTCATAATATCTAAGCCGCCATGATGTATCGAGCGGCCGCGCGATTCCTGGCTCTAATATGTCCACCAAGCGCCTTGGCAGCCTGCCGTTTTGCTGACGGTCTCTTACTTCTCTTTTGATTTTTCTTTTGCATTTTGTATAACTCCCTGCTGCGCAAGCTTCTATTCAACGGCCCGCCTGATGGAATCCCCCACATCACGGCCCGCCGATTTAATATCTTCCCCAACATCTTGGAACGTTGATTTAACACCCTCCCCTGAGCTCCTAAAAAGCGGCCGACCTCCGGCAATAACCCAAACAATAAGAATGACCACTAAAAGTGTCAAAACACTCATAGGCGCATACCCCCATGACCGGCTGTAAGGCCATGAAGGCAAAGCCCCGATGAGCAGAAAAATCACGATCAATAACAATAAACTTTCTATAGTCATTAAGATTCTCCTTTTAACGGATAGAGGCAATACCGTTATTCCGTTCTCTTGGCAATATTTTCACGAACTGCACCATCATATCGTCGACAGATTTTAATTCAGCAATCTTCGTATTATTCTGATACAGCTTGACTTGGTATCCGGTTTCTCTTTTAATAATTCTTTCAATGCTTGCGATACTACTACGTTTGGGATCGAATTTGACTTGTTTTATATCCTTTAGCTCCAAAGAACTGCTCGATGTTCCCGGCAGATAAATCGTTCCATTATTAAAATCAACAGCAAAGGCAATAACGCCTGGGATAATAAAAAGCAATAATCCAATACCATCCAAAATCGCGACTCCTGCATCAATCTTCCCGCTTTTTTGCCCCTTGCGCTCAGGATACATAATGGTTCCACAACCAACCAATTGAAAAATTAAAACAGCACAAGTTAAAGCATGTAACGTATTCACTAATTTCTTGAACATACTCCCTCCTTTTCCATCACCTGCCATTGACGGTTGGCCAACGGTGATCGGGTGACAGTCCGCAAGAATCTATACTGTCCCCTTTCTTCCAAAAACGAAGGACAGAACCGCCAAAATTAAAAAGATAAAAAATAAAACTTTAGCAATGTCAATGGCTGAACCCGCGATACTCGTAAATCCCAGTACCGCCGCAATAATGGCGATAACAAAAAATGTAATTGCGTAATTCAACATAAGAACCTCCTCTCTCATTAAATCAAGCCTTCTATTTCAACAATGACCCCTTCTGGATCTGATCTTTACGGATGTTGTATTCTTCTTGATTGATCTTTCCATTCTTGAGATCTTCATTTAATTGCTTCATTTGCCGCTCGGCCTGAATTTCATATCCGGCCCCGGCACCCAAGACTCCAGCACCTGCACCGCCCCAAAAAGCTCCGCTACATCCGGCAAGAGTTACCCCTAAAAGTAATACTGATAAAGTGAGTATTTTTTTCATCGCCGTTCTCCCTGCCTGCTATAAGCAGGCTTGATCTTGCTTTATTGATGACATGCTCTTAATCATTATGATCCACAGTTTTTTGAATACTTCCCCCTGCGTTTTCAATATCCTCTCCCGCACCCCTGAGCATGTTACAACCCAAAAACGAGGTTGTTAAAAGTAGCGCAATCATAATCAAAAAATAGTTGCTTTTCATATCGTCCCCCTTTTAAAAAATTTTTTTAACTTCTGCTGTTTACCTGCAGTCATTCCAGCTACTACCATCTTTTCAACTCTTCACATATTTTTTATCAAATGCTAAAGAATAAATATATTAGTGCCTATACATCTAAAATTGGGTAGTACTACCTACAATATGATGAATTACCAGCCTTTTAATGCACCTCATTGATCAAATCGACCAAGTCTTGAACATCAATCGGTTTTTGAAAAAATCCTCTGGCCCCGGTTTCTAAAGCCTTCTCCCTTAAGCCCCCATTTTTATCCGCTGAAATGACAATGACCGGACGTTGAGATCCCGATCGATGAAGACACTGCAGCATTGTCCATCCGTTTAATCCTGGCATATGGATATCCAAAATTAAAAAACCAGGATCACTCTTAAGCACACCGCTAAAAAATTCCTCTGCGGAAGAAAAAGCTTTCACTTCAAACCCAAAAGTACCCAGAATAATTCCAAGTGCGCGACGTACAGATTCATCATCATCCACAATGTAAATTTGTTTCTTGCCTATCGACATTTCGCACACTCCTTGAGAGGACATCCACCAGCTTCATGTTTGTATTGTAGTCAGGAATCAAGAAGAGGCCAATTGTACCGAGGTATAACCCTACTGGCAGGGTTAACTTTCATCGACGTGAAAATCAATTTATCTTTAAAATGATTGAGAAGGGATTAATACCGGAGGGAAGTGATGCCGGCTTTTTGAGCGAAGTGGATAAGTTCGGTCACGGTTTTCGCTTGCATCTTCTGCATGACCCGACCGCGGTGAACTTTGATCGTCTGAAGGGCCGTTCCCCGCTTTGAGGCAATTTGTTTGTTCAACATCCCATTAACGACTAAGCGAAAGACTTCCAGCTCTCTGGGGGATAACGTCTTGATATTTCGCCAGATTTTTGCTGTTTCGGCTTGTTTTTTATTTTTGGCTTTGCTTTCAACAATGGCCAGTGCGATGGCATCAATGAGTTTCGTCGCCGTAAATGGCTTGATAAAAAAATCGACGGCTCCGGCTTTGATCGCTTTCACACTCTTCGGAACATCTCCATGCCCGGTAATAAAAATAATAGGAATGCTAATCCCTTGTTGCACCATTTTTTCCTGAAGAACAAGTCCATTGATATCCGGCAAACTAATATCAAGCAGCAAACATGATGGCACTTTAGGATGCTTAAAAGCTAAAAATTCTGCGGCTCGGGTAAACGTCTCAACTTTAAATCCGTGGGATTTTAACAATAAGGATACAGCCCGGCACACAGAGATATCGTCATCAACGACATAAATGATAGCGCTATGAGTCTTCATTGGCCATTCTTCATGTTAACAGAAATGGTGAAATAAAAGGTTGCGCCGCGGTCAGAATTATTTTCTGCATCTAGTCGTCCGCCATGCGCCTCGACAATGGAACGACTGATCGACAACCCCATGCCCAAACCATCGGGCTTGCTGGTAAAAAAATGAGCGAAGAGCTTTTGCATATTTTCCGGTGGAATGCCGCATCCAGAATCCTTG
>JANLHA010000098.1 GCA_024653845.1 Candidatus Omnitrophota bacterium
CAATCGAATCAATATGTGGCGGCAAGGGGTAAAAGTCGATCATAAAGAGAAAGAAATATCTTTTCCATTTATGTCATTTGACCTTCAAAAAGAGCTGAACAGTTTTTATAAAGGCAAAGTACAAGAAGAGACATTTATTGGTTTAAGTGCCGAGAAACATAATAAAGAAATTGTTAGCCTTCCAGACATCCAGCGCAGTCAGCATCTTCAGCTTTTAGGAATGACAGGCACAGGCAAAACAGCAGGTGTTTTTCTGCCGCTCATTTATCAGGATGCTTTGAAAAATCGACCAGTGATTATTCTTGATGCCAAGGGTGAATTGTCTTCAATCAATCAGCTTAATGGAATATTGGAATCCATTGGCCGAAGCGAAGATTTTTTGCTGTTTTCACTGGTGCATAAAAATCAATCTTGCACCTATAACCCTTTATATGTTGGCGAATGTGATCCGCAGATTGTCATTGATTCTTTTTTTAATAATTTTAAAGATGACAATTCTTTTTATTTGGAAACAGCTAAAACAATTTTTACCAATACCTTTTATGTTTTGTATTCGCTGGACAAGCCTTTTACGGTAATGGATGTTTATACGTATCTGACCAACAATGCTTGCCGTCAACATATCAATCGCCAAATCAAAGAAGAAAACCCCAAAGGGATTCTTCATTTACGACTTCTTAATACCTTGACCGAGCAATTGACTGAGCAATATAAGGGCTGGGAACATGTTGTGACGGGATTTAATAACTATCTTCTCGCTCATCGGGAAAATATTTTAAATGACGATGACAGCGACATTATCCTGACTGATGCGATCCGTCAAAGAAAGATTGTGTATTTCCAGCTTCCTACAAACGCATACCCTATTCAGGCGGTTAGCATTGCTCGGATGGTTCAGGCCAACTTGCGATACATCTCATCTCTTATCCAAATTGGACAGATGCCGAAAGACATTTTGGTCAGCGTTATCATTGACGAATATGCTTCATTTGCCGAAGAGTCCTTTGTTGAGGTTTTAAATAAAGCCCGAAGTAGCGGGATGATGGTCACCATTGCTCATCAAAGTTTGAGTGACTTAAGGGCGATCTCAGAGACGTTCATGAAAAGAATTGATGAAAATACGCTGAATAAGATTTATCTCAAGCAAACAGATCCCGAGCTTTGTGAACTGATTGCCAAAAGTATGGGAACTTATATCAAAGAAGAAAAGACTTACAAGATGTCAGGGGGACGTTTCGGCAATCAAATCCATAGCGGAGATTCTTCCAACAAAATGGTCAACGAGTTTTATTTTGCACCAGATAAGGTCAAGAACCTCCATAAGTTTGGACAGGGATATTTTATTTATCGAGGTGATAACAGCCAAAGATGTGTGAATTTAGGATGTTTTAAAGACGTTAAAGAGCTTCCTTATCAAAAGAAAATTAAGAAGGATAGGCAGGAAGGATTGAGATTATTTGAACAGTTTTATATTCGTAATCAAGACGCCCATAAACCAGCAAGATTTAAAAAGCGAGAGCTGGTCAAAGCCGATGGGCTGATTGAATGTGATGATTAATCACTTAAAACAGAGGAAATAACATGAAAGAAAAAAAGCAAATTTCAAGGGGAAGTTTAACGCCAATCGAGAAGATTGAGGGTATGATTCTTTTTATTCGAGGCAAAAAAGTGATGCTTGACCGGGATTTGGCATTGCTTTACGTCGTTCCTACCAAGCGTCTTAATGAACAGGTAAAGCGTAATATAAAGAGATTTCCGACGGACTTTATGTTTCAACTTACTGACAAAGAGAAAGAGGAGGTGGTCGCAAATTGCGACCACCTCAAAATTCTCAAGTTTTCATCTGCCAACCCTTATGTTTTTACCCAAGAAGGGGTGGCAATGTTGTCGAGCGTTCTTAATAGTGAACGAGCTATTGAGGTTAATATTCAAATCATGCGAGTCTTTATAAAATTAAGAGAAATAATGATGTCCCATAAAGATTTAATCCACAAAATTGAAGGACTTGAACGAAAGTTCAAAGAGCATGATAAGAAATTTGTCTTGGTTTTCGAAGCGATCAGACAGCTACTTACAGAACCTGAAGAACCCTCAAAAGAGCCAATCGGTTTTAGAGTTCATAAATAACTCTATTTAGACTGATATAAATATAAAAGGGGGGGAAGAAAATGATAGAAATTCAGAAACGGTTTGTAAGTGTAACAGAAGTGGCAAAGTATTTGGGTTTTAGTGATAGTGCTATTCGCAAATGGGTGCGGCAGGGAATGATCCCATTTCATAAAGTTAATGGCGGTATTCGATTTGATATTCAATTGATTGAAAAATGGGTTAACAAAGGAGAAAAGAGTAACGAATATTTGAAAATCTAAAAAAATGGCCCTATACTAGCAATCACTTATTGCTAGTAGGCCATTTGCAAGAAAAGAAAGGAGGAGAAAGGAGATAGGCAAATGGCTAGACTCTTCAAAAGAAAAAACAAGCTAGGCGTAATGTATGGAGTTGATTATATCGATCCTTGTGGTCAGCGGATTCGAAAAATCGTATCGCCATACAAAGAAGCGGCTGAAATAATTCTTAAAAAGATTGAAATCCAAATCGTTGAAGGGAAATATCTGGATATCCGTTCGGAGAATAAAGAAGTTTTTCTTTTTGAAAACTTTGCACAGAAATACTCGGACATGCATATCAATCTTCGGAATAAGAATATCAATACCCAAAGAAAATTGCTAAAGGGCTTGGTCAATTATTTTAGAGGTCAGCATCTCAATAATATTGATCATTCCGCTATTCAGCAATTTATGATGCGCAGAATTCAAAAAGTTAAACCTTCTTCCGTAAATCGGGATATTTCCATGTTAAAGTCGATCTTTAACAGAG
>JANLHA010000102.1 GCA_024653845.1 Candidatus Omnitrophota bacterium
AACACGACTCTAGATAAGTTAACCATCAAATTGAAACAATGATCACAGGTTTAAGAACAGTTGATACACAGCTATTTTTTTCGTAACATTTTTATTTTCAATCATTTTTATTCTTATTCAAATTTTCCACAACACTTACTACAACTACGACTATCTTAGTGAATTTATAAAAAGAGGGAGATCTATGAAAATCAAAATAACAAAGGAAAGCCTGTTAGAAGGTATTCAAATCGTTCAAAATGTTGTCTCAACAAAAGCCACTTTGCCTATCTTATCTAATATATTATTAGAAACACAAGCAGGAAAAATTAAGCTTAACACAACCGATTTAGACATTGGAATTTCTTGTGAATTTCCTGTGGAAGTCATTGAAGAAGGTGCAATAACTATTTCAGCTAAAAGGTTTAGTGATATTGTACGTGAATTGCCCCTTGGAGATGTGATGATCAGTACGAAGAAAAACAACCAAGTGGATATTGAAGGAAATAAGTGTCGTTTCAAATTAATGGGCCTTTCAAAGGAAGAATTTCCTAAATTTCCAGAATTTAAAGATAAGGAATCCGTTCGCATTGATCAAGCCACTTTAAAAGAAATGATTCGAATGACTTCCTTTTCGGTTTCTTATGAAGAATCAAGATATGTTTTGAATGGTGTTTTAGTGGAAATTAAAGGAAACTTAATTCGAATGGTAGCGACGGATGGCCGTCGTCTTGCAAAAATCGAAAAGAATTTAGCATCAACGTCTTCTCAAGAAATCACGGCGATTGTTCCCATTAAAGCCCTTCAGGAAGTTTATCGAAATTTGACTTCTGGTGGGCAAGTTTCTTTTGTTGTTGGGAAAAATCAAATTTTATTCGATATTCAGGGCATTTTGATTGCAAGTCGCATTATTGAAGGAGAATTTCCAAATTATCAACAAGTGATCCCCAAGGAAGCATCGACCAAAATTAAAATCAATACACAGGATTTTTTAAGCGCGATTCGTCGGGCCAATCTTTTATCCACTCCAGACTTTCAGGCGATTAAAGTTGAAGTTTTTTCTGATAAAATTGTTGTTTCAAAAACAACTCCAGATGTTGGAGAGTCGAGAGAAGAAGTGGTGATCCAATATGGAGGCAAAGAATTGATTGTGGGATTTAATCCGCAATTTTTAATTGATGCCTTGAAAAATATTTCACAAGACACCATCGAAATGGAATTGTTGGGTCCTGACAAAGCTGGAGTGATCCGAATGGGGGATTACCTATATTTGGTCTTGCCCATGCGAATATAAAAAAGTGAGCATGAGGGTTGTCAACGGAAATATTTTTATTTAAAATAAACCCTTTGCATGTAAGCTATGGAAAAAATTGATGAAATTATCCGACAGGTGATAGGTCGGATGTCAGCGGGCGCACAAGGGAATCAAAAAGAGACTGTTGATGTATGGAAAAGCGTGGTTGGAGAAAAAATATATCACCACACTAAGGTGGCTGGAATTAAAGATGAAACACTTGTTGTTTTTGTAGATTCTTCCGCAACAATGTATTCTTTGGGGGTTGATAAAAAAAGAATTTTAATGGAAATTCAAAAACAGATTTCCGAAATTAAAAAAATTGATTTGAGAGTGGGGAAAATTCATGAGTGAGAAAGATTTGAAGATTGAAGACAAAGAGCGAGCTCCCGAAAAAGGGGCATATGATGCGAGCAACATCCAGGTGCTTGAGGGAATGGAAGCGGTTCGTATGCGGCCCGCGATGTATATCGGAGACACTTTTTCTCGAGGGCTTCATCATTTGGTTTATGAAGTTGTTGATAATTCCGTCGACGAAGCCTTGGGTGGCTATTGTGACAAAATTGAAATTGTAATTAATGAAGGCGAGAGTATCACCGTTATTGACAATGGACGAGGGATTCCCGTTGATATTCATCCTAAAGAGAAAAAGCCTGCTGTGGAAGTGGCGTTGACAACTCTTCACGCCGGTGGAAAATTTGACAAGCGCACGTATAAAGTTTCTGGAGGGCTGCATGGCGTGGGCGTTAGTTGCGTGAATGCTTTATCAGATTGGCTTGAAGTGGAAATTAGGCGAGAAGGAAAGATTTATCATCAGAGATATGAGAGAGGAAAGACGGTTTCAAAATTAACAGTCATCGGAAAAACCAAGGCTACAGGAACCACGGTTACATTCAAGCCCGACCGGACCATTTTTAAACAAACGTTCATGTACTCATATGATACCCTGGCTAAACGATTGCGCGAGCTTGCCTTTTTGAATAAAGGGTTAACCATTTCACTGACCGACAAGAGATCTGGAAAAGAAAAAGAAGCGATTTTTCATTTCAAGGGCGGAATTCAAAGTTTTGTAGAATATTTGAATAACGATAAACAAGTCTTGCATAACAAAATTGTTTATTTCAAAAGAGAAAAAGACGATATCGAAATCGAAACGGCCGTTCAATACAATGATAGCTATACCGAGAATGTTTTTACATTTGCTAACAATATTAATACGTCGGAGGGCGGAACGCATTTAAGCGGTTTTCGTTCAGCATTGACCCGGGCCATCAATACCTATGCCAAAGCCAAAAAATTATTGAAAGATGATTTGGCGATCACCGGAGACGACACGCGCGAGGGATTGACCTCTGTTATCAGTGTTAAGATTCCTAACCCGCAATTTGAAGGACAAACCAAGACAAAATTGGGTAATTCGGAAGTCGAAGGGATTGTCGCGTCGGCAACGTTGGAGGCTTTGACCACATTTTTTGAAGAAAACCCCCCGGTCGCTAATAAAATCATTGATAAAGTCATCACGGCTTCTCGTGCGCGAGAAGCGGCGCGTAAGGCTCGCGAGTTGACTCGACGAAAAGGTGCTTTGGATAGCGGAGGATTGCCAGGTAAACTTGCAGACTGTTCGCAAAAAGATCCAACGCTTTGCGAACTTTATCTCGTTGAAGGGGATTCGGCAGGCGGGTCAGCCAAGCAGGGAAGAGATCGAACATTTCAGGCGATCTTACCGCTTAAAGGAAAAATTCTCAATGTCGAGAAATCGCGACTTGATAAAATTCTGAGTAATGAAGAAATTCGCACGATCATTACGGCTCTCGGAACAGGAGTTGGTGAAGATTTTAATACGGAAAAACTACGGTATCATAAGGTCATTATCATGTGCGACGCGGACGTCGACGGATCGCATATCCGCACCTTGCTTTTGACTTTGCTATATCGTCAAATGCGGCCTTTGATTGAAGCCGGCCATGTTTATATCGCCCAGCCGCCGCTTTATAAAGTGAAAAGAGGAAAGCGCGAAGAGTATATCGAGACGGAAGAAGAAATGAATGAATTGATTTTGGATTTGGGAATTGAAGGTCTCAAATTTTCTTCTATCAAAAATAAGCGTCAATACAATGCTTCGCAGTTTAAAGATTTGTTAGGATCGTTAACGGAATTGGGGCATTTGTTAGGAGTGATTCATAAAAGAGGGATTCATGTTGAGCAATATTTGGCCAGCGCTCACAAAAAAACGCAGGCCTTCCCGAAATATATGGTCAAGATTGGTCAGGAAATCCAATTTGTTCACGATGACGATGAGCTTGCGAAATTGATCAAGGAGCACGAGGAGGCTCAATATGCAGAAATTTTCGAAGCGGAAGGATTGTCGACGATCCAGAAGACGTTAGAAAAAATGGATTTGAGTTTGCAGGATTATTGGAAGGACGAAGGCGGGCCAGCGCCCGAGGCGGAGAAGACCAAAAAGAAATCTAGCGAAAAGCCACAAGCCGTCTTGAAGCCACTCTTTCGTATTGAAGATGAGAAAGATGAACACGAATTTTTCTCACTCAAGGAGGTTTTAGATTTTGTCCGCGCTCAAGCGCAAAAGGGAATGTTGATTCAGAGATATAAAGGATTGGGCGAGATGAATCCGCAACAGCTTTGGGACACCACCATGGATCCGGCGCGACGAACGATTTTGAAGGTTACTCTCGAAGATGCGGTTGAAGTGGAAAAGATTTTTTCGATGCTCATGGGCGATGAAGTTGAGCCCAGACGAAAATTCATTGAGAGTCATGCTCACGATGTGAAAGATTTGGATATCTAGAGGAAAGGTCAATTGAAATGAACAGTCTTTCGATCCAAGAAAAAATCATTCCCGTTTATATCGAAGAAGAAATGAAGCGCTCTTATCTTTCGTATTCGATGAGCGTTATTGTCGGACGAGCGCTTCCCGATGTTCGTGATGGGTTAAAACCCGTGCATCGTCGGATTCTTTATGCGATGAAAGAGTTGAACCTCGAGCACACTAAGCCTTACAAGAAGAGCGCTCGTATCGTTGGAGAGGTCTTGGGAAAATATCATCCCCACGGAGACACGGCGGTTTATGACACGATGGTTCGCATGGTACAAGAGTTCTCGCTTCGATATCCGCTGGTTGATGGGCAGGGAAACTTTGGATCCGTCGACGGGGATGCGGCGGCGGCAATGCGATATACCGAAGCACGGTTAGATGCCATTTCCGAGTACATGTTGGAAGACATTGACAAAGAAACGGTGGATTTTTCACCGAATTTTGATGGGTCGTTAAAAGAGCCGCAAGTTTTGCCGGCGATTCTTCCCAATTTGTTGGTCAATGGATCCAGTGGAATTGCGGTCGGGATGGCAACCAATATTCCTCCGCACAATTTGGGTGAAGTTGTGGAAGGTGTCATCCATGTCATTGATCACCCGGATGCTGCGATTACGGAATTGACCAAGTTTGTCAAGGGCCCTGATTTTCCGACGGGCGGGATCATTTGTGGACGAGAAGGAATCAAGGAGGCCTATAACACGGGGCGCGGGAAAATCATTTTGCGCGCTAAGGCGGCGATTGAACGACAAAAAGCCAACAAAGACACGATCATCATCACAGAAATTCCTTACCAGGTGAACAAATCGAACCTGATCACGTCCATCGCAGATTTGGTCCAAGATAAAAAAGTGGATGGCATCACGGATATTCGAGATGAGTCTGATAAGGATGGTATTCGTATTGTGATTGAACTCCGACGAGATGTTCAGCCGCAGGTTATTCTTAACTATCTTTATAAACACACTCAGCTGGAAACTACGTTTGGGATCATCAATTTGGCGTTGGTTAATAATAGTCCGCGCGTGCTGAGCCTTAAGCAGATGATGGTCTATTACGTTGATCATCGACGAGAAGTGGTGCGTCGTCGGACACAGTTTGATTTGGATCGTGCCTTGAAGCGCGCTCATATTTTGGAAGGATTGCGAATCGCCATTGATGCGATCAACGAAATCATCAAAACCATCCGTTCTTCCAAGTCGACACCAGAAGCCAAGATTAATTTGATGAAAAAGTTTGGATTGACAGAAATCCAATCTCAAGCCATTTTGGAAATGCAGCTGCAGCGCCTGACGGCCCTTGAACGAGACAAAATTGAAGAAGAATACAAGGCGTTGCTGGAAGACATCAAGAACTATCGGGCCATCTTGGCCACTCCTCAAATGGTGGATGACATCATCAAGGATGAGTTGAAGGAGCTGAAAGAAAAATTCAAAGATGAGCGTCGGACAGAAATTGCAGCCAAGCCCGAAGAGATTGAAATTGAAGATTTGATTGCTGAAGAAGACATGGCCATCACCATTAGCAACGATGGCTATATCAAAAGGTTGGGTGTTGGAACATATCGTCGACAAAAGCGCGGTGGCAAAGGAGTTTCAGCGATGTCGACGAAAGAGGGCGATTTCGTCAAGCAACTTTTTGTGGCCTCATCGAAAGACTACCTTCTTGTTTTTTCAAACAAGGGTGTTGTGCGATGGCTTAAAGTTTATGAAATCCCTGTCGCGTCGCGCACAGCTAAAGGCAAGGCGATTGTCAATTTACTGTCTTTCCAAAATGATGAACACATTAGCTCAATTGTGGCTGTTAAAGAATTCCCTGAAGATCAATACATTGTGATGGCAACGGCTCAGGGGGTGATTAAGAAGACCCGACTTTCAGCATTCAGCAATCCTCGTAAAGGCGGGATTGTTGGGATTACGCTGGATAAACAAGATCGCCTGATTGGAACTGCAATCAGCAACGGAAAATATGAAATCCTTTTGGCCACCCGAGCAGGAAAAGCCACGAGGTTTTCTGAGCGTCAAATTCGCGACATGGGTCGAGCTGCGGGTGGAGTGAGGGGCATCAATTTGGCTAAGGGCGATGAGGTTGTGAGCATGCAAGTGTTCCCCTCGGACATCGACAAAACCGGAAGCACGTTGTTGACGGTGACGGCCCTAGGCTTTACCAAGCGTTCGGCGTTCAATGACTATCGTGTGCAGTCGCGTGGCGGAAAAGGAATCATCAATGTTAAAGTGACGCCGAAGAATGGCGAGGTCGTGGGAGTTTTGGGGGTCGTGTCAGATAATGAAATCATGGTTGTCACCAAACAAGGCATGGTTGTTCGATGTCCCTTGACGGATATTCGCACTTCTGGACGAAGCACCCAAGGCGTGAAATTGATTTCGTTGGATAAAGATGATCGTGTAAGTTCTATCGCCAACGTGGTAGTCAAAGATGAAGAAGGTGGTGAACATGAGGGAGAGCCCGAAGAAGAAGGGGCTTCCAAAGAAGCCGCCGAGTAAAATTTGTTGACGCAATAAATTTTTATGGTAACATCTGCTGTCAGATTTGTCGTCGACCCCATCGTCTAGCCTGGTCAGGACAAGAGCTTTTCAAGCTCTCGGCGCGGGTTCAAATCCCGCTGGGGTCGTTAATATTTTAGGCGTCTTAAGACGCCTAAAATATTAATCTACCTCATGATTGGAACGCAGCGAAACGGAAATCCCGCCGCCCATGACCTTCCAAGAAAAAACTTCAAAATTATTTTCAAACCCAAAGATCATCTCAACGATGATCTTTTTTATTTTGGCTCTCGGGATCGCGCTTCGCCTCGCGCACTTTTTAGAAAACTGTTCACTCTGGCTCGACGAAGCGTATGTAGCATTGCATGTGATGGGTCGAACATTTCAGGAGATCCTTTCGGGAGTTCCCTTGTCGAGCGATCTTCCCATGCCGCCCATTGGATTTTTGTTGATTGAGAAATTATTCGTGAGCCTGTTTGGCAACCACGAGATGGTCTTGCGCGCTTTTCCTTTTCTATGCGGGGTCTTCTCTCTTCCTCTTTTTTATGTTTTTTCAAAACGGTTTTGTTCCCCAGTCGAAAGTCTCTTAGCGTTAGTATTTTTTGCGCTGGCTGACGGATTGGTTTATTACTCCTCAGAACTTAAACCTTATGCAAGCGATGTTTTTTTTGCCCTGAGCGTTTATTTAGTGACATTTTGGGTTGAAGACAATCCTTCGATTGTATTGAGGCGCATATTCTACATGGTGATAGGAGCTCTGGCGGTTAGCTTTTCTTATCCTTCGATATTTATTTTATCGACGACGGCCATCATTTTAATACTTAAAAACAGGAAAGACTTCGAACGATTAAAATCATATTTTCTTATTTTTGAAGTTTGGGCCATGGTTTTTGCTTGGTGGTATGCAACGGCCTATCACGCTCTTCTTAAGAATACGGGATTTATTAATAATAGCTTAGGTTCATTTTTGCCTGTCTCTTTGACCGAAGCCATCCCTTGGGTATTGCAGCATTTGGGAGATTTCGTGAGCATGCTAAGTCTTTCTCCGGCATGGTTGTTTCTTGTTTTATTTTTTATTGGCATGGGGCGAGTCTGTCTAAAAAGTCGAGAACACTTTGTCCTTTTGATGGGGCCGGTCATTTTGGCTCTGATCGCTTCCGCTTTGCAGAAATATATGTTTTCTCACCGATTCATTTTATTTTTATCTCCCATGATTTTGATTGGAGTTGTGAGGGGGATTGGCTTTGGGCTAGAAGGCATCAAAAATTTTAAAAGAACAACCTTAATAAAAAATGTGATTTTAGGATTCGTGGGAATATGTTTAGTTTATTCGATAATGTCATTCCCCACGCGATTTGAAAGATACAGCAAAGAAGAGTTGCGCCCTTTGATGGAAGTTGTTAAAAAGGAATTCAGGGCTGGAGATGTCTTTTATGTGAATGATCAGGGGAGCTATGCCTTTCTTTATTACTTGGCACGACTCAAGTTTCCTTCTCGACCACACCATTTTGGCAGGATAGGCGACTTGGTGATTGAGGGCAGAGAGCAAAGCGCAATTGCTTTTCGACAAGAGTTCCCAGAGTTTAATTTACAGGGTAATTTTATCGGAGGAACGGCGTCCGACCTTCAAATCGTTGACAGCCCCACAGTTAATATTTTTGGAAGAAATTCTCGGACCTGGATTATTTTTTCACATCATCGAGAAAAAGCCAAGGGGCGTGTTCTTGAAATGCTCAGAAGGATGGGGCAAGAACGTGGTTTTTGGAAAGCTAAGGGTGCGGAGATTTACTTTTTTGATTTGAATGACGGGGGCTGATAGAAAGGGAGAAAAAATGCTGGACGTGATGTTTTACGAAGCCTTCAAGGAAGAAGAAGTCCTTTTGAAGAAATATTTGAATCCAAAGGTCAAGGCGAAATTTTTTCCTCAAACGATTCAAGAGGTGAGCAGCAAAGCTTGTCTGGCGACAGTCATCAGCACTCGAACTCAGTCGGTCATTTCCCTTGCCTGGGCTAAAAATCTTTCCGGAATTTTAACTCGTAGCAGCGGATATGATCATTTGGAGCGTTTTCGAAAACAAGCGAGCTCGAAGATTCATTACGGATATCTTCCGCACTACTGTTCCCGCGCGGTTGCAGAGCAGGCGATTTTGATGATTCTGGCGTTGTTGCGGCGTCTTCCTGCGCAGATCCAGCAGATGGATCAATTTTTGCGCGATGGATTGACGGGGCATGAGGCCGAGGGAAGTAAAATTTTAGTTGTTGGTGTGGGTCGGATTGGATTGGAAGTGGTCAAGATCGCTCAAGCCCTCAAGATGGACGTGAGAGCGGTTGATTTGATTCAGAAGCAAAAAAAATTGAAGTATGTCTCTCTCCAAGAAGGCGTTAAGTGGGCGCGCGCGGTTGTTTGTGCCCTTCCACTAACATCGTCAACAGAAAAAATTTTGAATTATCGTCTTCTTTCGCAATCTGGACAGCAACGTATTCTTGTGAATGTCTCTCGAGGAGAAATCACGCCCTTGGCGGATTTACGTCGGCTCTTGAAAGAGGGGCAACTTTGTGGGCTGGGTCTTGATGTGTATGAACACGAGGATCGTTTGGCCGAATTTGTACGTAACAAAGGCAAGCAAAAAAACAGGCCTTTAGCACTTACTCCAGAGTTCAAAATTTTGGAAGAGTTGAAAACTTATGATAATGTGATATTTACGCCTCACAATGCATTCAACACATTTGAGGCGCTGAACAGCAAGGCCCAACAAAGTGTGCGGGCCGTAGAGATGTTTTTAAAAAATGGGAGATTCCCGGACGAGATTCCGGCTAAAAGGAGGATGTCATGTTAAATATTTACGGTTCTGATTTGTCGAGCCCTGCTAACAAGGTACGATACGTTGCCAATTACTTAAAAATTCCGTATGAATATCGACGCGTCAATTTGAGAGAAGGGGAGCATCGCAAGCCAGAGTTTTTGAAATTGCATCCGGCCAGTAAGATTCCGGTCATGGATGACAATGGTTTTGTTCTTTTTGAAAGTGGAGCGATGATCAAATATTTGGCAGCGAAAGAAAAATCTGCACTCTATCCCGCTGACGATAAAGAGCGAGCGCTCGTTGATCAATGGCTTGATTTTGTGTCTTTTCATATAGGAGATGGTATGGCGCGAGTGGCATATAACCGCTTGTTTGCTCCTCGCATGGGAGCGGAGGTCGACGAGAAATCGATTCAGGCGGGCCTGCAGTTTTTAAACAGGTTTTTACCAGTTGTGGAAAACCAGCTGAGCAGGGATAAATATCTCGTCGGCGATGTGCTGACGTTGGCCGATTTTACGTTGTTAGCGGTTTTGGATCCAGCGGAGTTGGCCCAAATTGATTTGTCGTCTTATCAGAATATCTCTCGATGGAGAAACACTCTTCGACAGCAAGAATTTTATACGCGTTGTCATAAAGAATATGGCGAAGCGCTTATGGCAGGGAAGAAAGCCTAAATGAAAATTGCACTGATTCAACTCAATGCCGGTACGGATAAAAAAAAGAATATTGCTCAAGCTGTAGAGATGGTGCAAGAGGCGGCAGCGCATGGCGCTAAGTTTGTCGCTTTGCCAGAAGTTTTCAATTATCGCGGGCCGATGAGCTACTTGGCCCTTGCAGGCGGCGTTGCTGAGAAAATTCCAGGGGACTCTTTAAAGCCATTGATGGCTTTGGCTCAGGAAAAGAAAATTTTCATTTTGGCGGGATCGATTTATGAGCGTATACGAGGAGAAAAAAAAGTTTATAATACATCTGTTCTTGTTGGGCCGCAAGGCAGTGTTAACGCTTGCTATCGTAAAATGCATCTTTTTGACGCGAATGTACATGGCAAAGCCATTTGTGAATCGAAATATTTCAGGCCTGGAACAAAACCCATTGTGGCTCAAGTGGAAAAGTTTAAAGCAGGGCTTTCGATTTGTTATGATTTGAGATTCCCTGAGCTTTTTCGTTCGTACGGCTCTCAGGGATGCGATATCCTTTGCGTTCCTTCCTCATTCACTCAAAAGACTGGCCAAGCGCATTGGGAAGTTCTTTTGCGGGCCCGAGCCATTGAAAATCTTTCTTACGTTTTAGCTCCCAATCAGGTGGGGCAAGATGGTCGAGGGGTCGCAAGCTTTGGAACCAGCCTTGTCGTTTCCCCCTGGGGAAAGGTGATCGCCAAAGCCTCCGCCAAGAAAGAAGAAATTTTGTATGCGAGGATTGAATTGTCTCAAATTCGTCAAGCCCGCAAAATTTTACCTTCAATTTGTCTTTAATTCTTCCCTATATATTAGAGTAGACAGGCTGCTTTAGGTTTTGCCCTCCCCCTTGTTTTTTATAAGTCTATGGTATATATTTGTGTTGGTTGAAGAAACCGCTTTTTTTGGTTCTCAAATGAAATTAATGACTTTCAACTCTCCAATATTTATGAAAAAGCATTTTAGAAGCACAGCGCGACTTCTCAGAATTTTTTTATCTTTTGGAGTGATGCTCAATACGCTTCCCGTTGGAAGCGCGTCTCTGGCGTGGGCTCAACCTGCCGTATCTCAAGAAATTCTTGGATTGCCTTCCCCCGGAACCATGGTTTTCCAAACCGCAGAATTTGCGCCGATCAATTTGGTGGGCGTTCGCGTTTTTTCCGAACAGCCTTTCCGTTTTGACTTTCTGGTTGATGAAGGAAAAGCCGCGGGCGCGTCTTTAGATGTGAAAAAAGAAACCGTCAAGCTCGTCAAATATTTTTTGGCCTCATTGACTATTCCCGAAGAAGATTTGTGGGTTAACCTTTCTCCTTACGAAAAAGATCGTATCACATCCTCGTCGCTGGGAATGACCGAGATGGGCCGCGACATGCTCGCCCAAGATTATCTTTTGAAACAGCTGACCGCATCATTGGTTTATCCGGAAGGGAAAGTTGGGCAAGAATTTTGGCAAAAAGTTTATAAAGTCGCGCAGGAAAAATTTGGGACGACACAAGTTCCGGTCAATGCCTTCAATAAGGTGTGGATTGTGCCGGATAAGGCTGAGGTCTTGCAGCAAGACAACACTGCCCTGGTGGTTTATAGTCGATTAAAGGTGATGTTGGAAGAAGATTATTTGGCGCGCGAAGGTCAGCAAAAGCCGATCGCGAAAAAGACGGCCCTTGTTGACGATCAATCCGCGAACAGTGTGTCCTCACAAATCATCCGCGAAGTCGTGGTTCCTATTTTGGAGAAAGAAGTCAACGAAGGCGAACATTTTGTTTTGTTGCGACAAATGTACCATTCTCTCGTGTTGGCGACGTGGTATAAGCGAAATTTAAAAGAAAGTTTTCTGACCAAGGCGTATGTGGATCAAGCCAAAATCAAGGGTGTGGACGTTGATGATCCGGCGGTCAAAGAAAGAATTTATCAGCAGTATCTCCAGGCTTACCAAAAGGGCGTTTACAACTATATTAAAGAAGATGTTGATCCTACGACGGGCCAGATGACGCCGCGGAAATATTTTTCGGGCGGGGTGACATTTGGGCGAGGATCGGATGAAGCGATTTTGATTGAAGATCGCCCTGAAGATTTGAGTCCGAGAGGTGCGGCTGGATATGAGGCTATGGGAGCCGAAGATGCTTCATTGGACGTCGTGCCTGTCATGGTGACGGATTCAGGAAGTGCGGCAGCCGGGGCTGAAGAAGTTTTGGCTAGAACCAGGACCGAAGAACGGGCGGCGGACACGGATATGGGGCGTATTCCAGGCGGTGCAGGCACGATCAACACTTTATTGGGAGCGATTTTTGTTGCAGGTGTTGCGGCTCCATTGGCCTCAGCCCGAGCGGTTGAACCAGAGACAGTCCAAGCTTTTGTGGTAGACAATCGTCAGCATGGATATTCAACCTTGAGTGATGGGGCCACGGGTGGAACGGTGAGCCTTGTTGATGTTCGTTCCGCAGGCCTGGTGATGGATAGAAATCTCGATGAAATGTTGGTTGCTTTTATGGGGGGAAATAGCGGACTCATTCCTTCGGGAGCTCAAATGCCGCAATTGAGAGCAATTTTTGACCAATCTTTTACGACGCTGCCGGAACATTTCAACGACGTGACTGCTCGAATCAAAGTGGAATTGACCGTTCGGTATGCTCAGCTTGATAGCGGAACGATGTCTGCCGATGATCAAACAAGGCTGGCTCAACTGGAACGAGAAGTTGTCGACTGGGTGTTTGCATTTTTGTTAGCCAATACCGTCCACGCGGATGTCGTTTATGATGCAATCAAGGCAAGTCCTAAGATCAGAGAAAGTCAGCTTATCAAAGATATGTCATGGCGTCGATTGATCGTTGGCAATGAAGATTTGCATGCGAACGATGGATCTAATCGGGTTTTGCGAACCAATGTTTGTAAATCATTTGCCCAGGTCGGGGTTGTTATAAGTCAAAATGAAGCAGGATTGCGTGAAGGCAGGCTTTCGGTTGTGCCGGTTTATGAATTGGATAATGGGACCAAGGTTGGCAAAATTGGTCACGTGGCCACACTTTTTCGTCCGACGGTGGGAAGCCCCATCCTTTTGGATCAGCGTGGCGTTGTGAACGTTCCCACGGGGGAAGTTCGACGAGAACTTTACGTTGCGCATCATCCAAGAATCGGCATGCGGGATCCAGACGGAAATTCTAGAGACGATGTTGATGGCAGAAATCTGGATCAATATCCGGGCTATCGTGGAGAAGGTCCGCAGAATTTTGGAGAAGGAGCGAAATTTAATCAATGGGTTGATCGCTTCAATGCGGTTAATAGCCAAGCTACTGTAGATGTGAATCAGGGGAACCCTGATGGAGAGGGTCTTAAAGGATTAAAGCAATTGCTTGCCGACCTTAAAGAAGCTCGACCGAAGTTTCAAAAGCAAGCCGTAAAAGATGAAATTGATCAAATGATCGGAGATTTAGAAAAAGATATTCCCCAAAAAGGAATTAAAGCCAAATACAACGCACTTGTCGCTGGGTTCGGAAACGTTGTCAGTGCCAGCGATCAAAAAACAACCATGGCAAATTTGGTCCGAGATGCTGAAGCTTTGCTTGCCGAAGCTGAAAAAGTTCAATCTCCTCTCAAGCCTTCGATCGAAAATTTTTTAGAGCAACTTCGTTCTATGAAAGGCGCCGTGGATGGCGGAGGGACGATCAAATCACGAGCTGCGCTAAGCGACAATTCCAATATGTCTGCGGAACAAAGAGCCGCTGCAGATCGGTACAATGTTTTAATCTTAAAAATCAATGATACGGTTCGTGCAGCGCGCAGCGACGCTGATGCGGGAAAGCCCGAAGGTCAAGGGTTAAAAGATTTGGCCCAACTGCTTAAAGATTTTAAGGCTCTTCAAGGACAACCCGCACCTGCGGCCCTTAAACCAGTTCTAGAAAAAACAACTCGTGGGTTAGAAAATAATTTTCAAACATTAGAGGCAGGGGCTCGATACAATGCGTTAGTCCGTCGAGCCAAGGCGGCTTCAGAGGTTTTCAATGGAGGGAATCAAGATTTGTCTGAGTTTCGGGCGATTCAAACGGAACTTGGGGCATTATTGAAAAATCCGGGCGTAGGGGAGCCGTTACGTCCCCATGTTGAAAGTTTAAAAGTTGAAGTTGAAAAAATTTTAAAAGCCGCAGGCGAGCAAGGATTTTGGCTCGAGAAATCCGAGCCCGATACCAGACTTGCGTTGTTGGATCCAAATGGAGCGGCAAGTCCTATTTTAAGACAAGCTGTTGTTCAGGTTTTGGCAGATCCGGCGGCGATCCGCGTGAATCAGGCCGAGGCCGCACGTCGTAAAGAATCCGAATGGGATGCTCAGCTCAGGGCTTGGATTACAGAACACGATCAGCTCAGAGATGAGACTGAGCAAGATATGAATCGCATCATCAAGGATGGCAGGGCTGTCGGGATGAAGGATGCACAGCTTCAACCCGCGTTGCAAGAAAAAGCCATAAATTTTGTGCTAGAGCGAAAAAAAGTTTTTAAATCACGGGTTGATGCATGGCTGGAAGATTTGAAAAAAACCATTTTAGAGGATCCTGTCTTGGCAGAATCTGCGGCGTATTATTATGGAAGAGTTTTCGCTTTTAACCATATTGTTTTGGCCGGAGGATTCAGATCAGACGAAAGAGTTTACAAAGAAGATGAGCTTTTGCCGAGCTTGAAGGGGAAATATGGTAAAGAGGATCAGGCTCTGAAAAAGCAGTTTCATCATGTGGCAACGGTTGCGGATGGAGGGCTTTGGTTATTTTGGTTAAAACGATTTCATCTTGGTGATAAAGCCCCTGAATTCCAAGATAAACAGGAACTGAGAAGATATATGGATTTATTGAAATCTGCCCGAGCGGAATTGAGAACGATTTATGCCAAGGCCGGTAGTCAAGAAGATAAATTGTATAGAATTCGTATAACACTTTATGGACAAAGACCATGGGTTTGGGAAGATAGGTTACATACGGCAAATAAGGTGATTATGGATGATGTTGGCAACAGAGCTGCCACTTATCAAAAATACAGGCAAGATGGGCACCGCAGCTATATCAGCATTCTCATGTTTTTCTTGGATGAAGCGATTGCGGAAGGAGAAAAAATGTTGGGATCCTCCCCTCAGCCAGAAATTTTGCCGCCGGGGCCGATTCGAATTCCTCTCCTGTTGGATCCTACGCAAACCAAGCCGTTTTCGCTCCCACCCGCCAGCATGACATTTCGCGTAACCACGACCAGCGCAGGTGGAATTGCGAAAACCGCTGACGTTGATGTTCCCGTTGCGCCAGAGCTTGCGAATGCTTTGGGAAGCGAGACTGTTGCTTTGGAGGGCCTTGTTGGTCCAGTCCGTGTTCGAGGTCGAGCCACGCACCCCATTGCAACAGCCACGAACCCGGTGGGCGGTATTGACTTTGATCCTAAAGACATGAAGCTCAACATTCATGGCACAACTATGCATTTTCCTGTCCCAACTATAGAAATGGATCCAGCAAAACTTCAGGGGTTATTTCCAGTCATTCTGAACGTTGTTCCTCTTCCCAACCTGCAGAGCTTTATCAATCCGGCTGTTCCAGAAATCCAGCATGCCAAAGCCGGTTAATCAAATATTGATTCTTTCGCTATTCCAATGATATAATGCAACCTCGCAATTATTTATTGAGGAATCTATGTCTTGGAATTTTGAAGAAATCACCCTAACGGCTCAAAATGAAATTCAATCCGCGTCTGATCTTAAAACGCTGGAAGATTTGCGCATCAAATATTTGGGGCGCAAAGGACTTCTGGCGGAAATTTATGCGGGTCTCTCGCAACTTTCTGTAGAAGAAAAACCCCTTGTCGGTAAAGGCGCTAATATCCTTCGCAACACTGTCACCGCTTTGATTGAGCAAAAATACAAAGATCTGGAAGAAAAAGAAAAGTCGCA
Source organism: Candidatus Omnitrophota bacterium (assembly GCA_024653845.1). Classification (GTDB taxonomy): domain Bacteria; phylum Omnitrophota; class Gorgyraeia; order Zapsychrales; family JANLHA01; genus JANLHA01. The sequence continues at coordinate 15,997 of JANLHA010000102.1, forward strand.
ATCGAGTGCCAAGCAAATCATTGACGTGACATTGCCAGGCGTGGGCGTTTCTATGGGGCATGAGCATGTTTTGAATCAGATTGTCGACGAGATTTGCGAGGTTTTTGAAGCTTTGGGGTTTGTCATTCATGAAGGCCCGGAAGTGGAAACGGAATTTAACAATTTTACAGCCCTTAATATCCCCATTGATCATCCTTCGCGAGACGCTTTTGATACGTTTTATTTGGAAACTCCAGACCCGGAAAGGCCGGGACGGTATTTCCTTTTACGCAGCCACACTTCCCCGGGACAAATTCGCGTGATGGAAAAATTTCAGCCGCCACTAGCCGTGGTGATCCCGGGAAAAGTTTATCGCCCCGATGCTGTTGACGCTAGTCATTCGTTCATGTTTCATCAGATCGAGGGACTCCTGATCGATAAGGATATTCAATTCTCGCACTTGAAAGGACTTTTATCTGCATTCTGCAAGCGTTTCTTTGGAGAGAAAATTCAGATGCGTTTTCGACCGCACTTTTTTCCATTCACGGAACCGTCGGCAGAGGTGGACATTTCTTGTTACATTTGCGACGGGAAAGGTTGCTCAGTGTGTGGACGAAAAGGTTGGCTTGAGATCATGGGCTGCGGAATGGTTCATCCGAAGGTTTTTGAAGCGGTCAAGTATCCTAAAGGCAAGTATACCGGATTGGCTTTTGGGATGGGCGTTGAACGCATGGCAATGTTGCGTTATGGTATCGACGACATCCGCATGTTTTATGAAAATGATGTGAGGTTTTTAAGACAGCTATGAAACTTCCCTACCTATGGCTCAAAGATTATGTCCCTTTGAATGTCTCAATTGAAAAGTTGGCGCACCGTTTGACGATGGCAGGCCTAGAGGTTGAGAAAATCGAAGAGGTTGATGGAGAAGCGGTTTTGGAATTGGAAATCACGCCGAACCGTCCGGACTGTTTAAACATGGTTGGCTTGGCGCGCGAAGTGTCCGCGATTTTTAATAAAGATTTGAAATTTCCCAAAGCCGGCTTGACTCGCTGGCCGAGTCAAAAAGTGGATGTTAAGGTTGAAGACCCTCAAGGATGTCCTCGCTATATTGCCACGCTCATTCGTAACGTCAACATTGCCCCTGCGCCAGAACCCATGCAGCGAAGATTGCAGTCGGTGGGCTTGCGTCCGATCAACAACCTTGTGGATATCACCAACTTTTGTTTGATGGAGCAGGGACAGCCTCTGCATGCGTTTGATTATGACAAATTGATTGGAGGAAAAATCATTGTTCGTCGAGCGCATCAAGGAGAAGAAATCACAACCCTTGATGGTATCCGACGTGTCTTGGACCCTTCCATTTTGGTCATTGCCGATGAACGTCGGGCCGTTGCCGTGGCGGGAATCATTGGTGGTGAAGGAACTCAGGTGACGGAAAAGACCAAAAATATTCTTTTAGAAAGCGCTTATTTTGATCCGATTCTTATTCGACGAGCCGCACGGAGGTTGGGGATTTCCACAGATTCTTCTTATCGATTTGAGCGTGGGGTTGATGCCGAAGGCGTAGAGCGCGTGGCAATCCGTGCTACGGTTTTGATCAAGGATTTGGCGGAGGGCAAAGTCGAAGCTCGACGAGATGTTGCCGTAGGCAAAGAGAAAAAGGCAAAGAAAGAAATTTCTATTCGCAACGCTCAGGTCAATGCTCTGCTGGGTGCGAATGTTTCGGTTTCTCAAAGTCGACAGGTCTTACAAAAGTTAGGATTTCGTGTTTCGACGGAAGATAAAGATAAATTGGTTGCTGAGCCACCTTCGTTTCGAGGGGATGTCCGTCGTGAAGTGGATTTGATTGAAGAAATTGCTCGAGTAATTGGTTACGATGCGCTTCCGATGGACATGCCATTGGTTAAAGGAACCACAACGGTTTCCTCGTCGAGGTTTCATCGTCGCAGCCGCATTCGCCAAGCGTTGTGCTCCCAGGGATGTTATGAGGTTGTGACTTATGCGTTAATCAATTCCTCTGTTCTTGAAAAATGTGGTCTAAAAGGGCATAGGTTTGTTCGCGTGCAAAATCCTTTGACCCAAGAGCAAGAAATTTTACGGCCTTCGATGTTGCCTAGCCTTTTGAATGTGGTGGGATTGAATGTCCGTCGGGGAGAGAAGAACCTTCGGATTTTTGAAATCGGGAAAGTTTATGCTCCTTTAGGAGAACGAGAGACACTAGGGATGATTTTTTCTGGACAGCAAAAAGAAGATTGGCGTAATCCCACGAGAATAGACGTCGATTTTTATGATTTGAAAGGATCGGTGGAGGCGGTTTTGTCAATGTTGGGCAGCGATGGCTTGACGTGGGTTTCGACAGACTTGCCTTTTTTTGTCGTTGGACAGGGCGCTCAAATTTATCGCAAGGACCGCCCTGTTGGAATCCTGGGGCGGATTAGCCCTGATATCTTGAAGGCGTGGGATATTAAGCAAGACAAAGTCATTTTTGCCCAAGTGGACCTGGAAGATTTGTTGGGCGAGGAACGACACCGTGAATATCACCCCATTCCTGCCTATCCATCCGTTGTTCGTGATGTGAGCTTGGCTATCAAGAAAGACATTCCTTTTCAACGATTGAAGGATTTGGCTTTCCAGGAAGGGTCCCATCTTTTAACGGAAATCCGATTTTTAGAGCAGTATGAAGGCGAGAAAATTTCTTCGGATGAGAGGGGATTGGTTTTCTCTCTTGTTTATCAATCATCGCAACGCACATTGACGGATGAAGAAGTCAATCAGGTCCATGAAAAGATTTGCCAGTCTTTGGTAACGCGTTTTGGAGCAAGAATCCGATAGGCGTGATATAATATTTTCATCCCTGCTGTGTGCGTTAGGGCCGTATATAAACGAACCAATGCTGTATACGAAGGGAGCCACACTTCTTCGCAAGTATCTTTGGATACTTCAGAGAGGCACCCACTTGAGTAGGCGGTTCGCCTATTGATGTCCGACGGCATGGTGGGGAATTTTTGAGCTTTCAGCAATCGGTACGATACACGAGTGCTGAAAGCTTTTTATTTGATGAGCAAGGCAAATCGTTATGGTTAAAAAAATAGATAAAATCAATGATCCTGGAGATCTCTTTGCGAAATCCAGTGAAGAATTGAAAAAAGATTCTCCTTTAAGTGCGCGGATGCGTCCGCAAACTCTTGAAGAATATGTTGGCCAGACCCATATTTTAGGAAAAGGGAAGCTTTTGACACGCGCCATCGAGGCAGATCGGATCACATCCTTGATTCTTTACGGTCCGCCGGGTGTAGGAAAAACAACCTTGGCTTATTGTATTGGGCAAAGGACAAAGTCTGTTTTTGAGAAAGTCAACGCGGTGGCTTCGAATGTTGAACAGCTTAAAAAAATTTTAGTGGCCAGTCAGCACCGTCGGGCCATGACCGGTGAGCGTACGATCCTCTTTATCGACGAAATTCATCGTTTTAACAAAGCTCAGCAGGATGTCTTGATGCCGGATGTGGAAGAAGGTAACATCATTCTGATTGGTGCCACGGTTTTTAACCCATTCTTTTCCTTAATTTCTCCCCTTCTTTCGCGTTCGCTCGTTTTTGAGTTGAACCCCCTGACTCCTGACGACATTAAGGAGCTTTTGGAACGCGCCTTGGTGGATCCTGCGCGAGGATTTGGAAAAAAGAAAATTGAGGTGAAGGAAGAATCGTTGGATTTTTTGTCAGAAATCTCAGACGGTGACGCGCGCAAAGCCCTCAATGCTTTAGAGCTCGCGGTTTTAACAACGCCGCCTGACTCCGACGGAAAAATTGTTTTAACGCTCGAGGCTGCTCAAGAGTCGGTTCAGAAAAAACAAGTCAAATATGATCGGCAAGGCGACGAGCATTATGATACCGCTTCGGCGTTTATCAAGTCCATGCGAGGATCAGATCCTCACGCAACGCTTTATTGGCTGGCGAAAATGATCTATGCAGGAGAGGACCCACGGTTTATTTCTCGACGGATTTGCATCTGCGCGGCGGAAGATGTCGGCAATGCGGATCCCCAGGCTTTGGTTGTGGCTAATGCTGCAGCCCAAATCACCGAATTTATTGGGATGCCGGAGGCGCGCATTCCATTGGCTCAGGCTGCTGTTTATATTGCGTGTGCCCCGAAATCCAACGCGGTTTATTTGGGAATTGATAAAGCGATCGACGATGTTAAAAACAAAAAAACTCACGTGGTCCCAAACCACTTGAGGGATGCATCTTATCCTGGCGCTAAGAAACTGAAACATGGAGAGGGGTATCGCTACGCCCATAGTTACGAAGAGCATTATGTGGTCCAAGACTATATGGGAAAAGATGTCATTTATTATGAGCCTACAGATATGGGACAAGAGCGAGAGATCAAGGAGCGCATGGGAAAAAGAAAGGAGCAAGGTCTGGAGTGATATATTCTGCCTTTTGTTTGACCCCGCCATTGGCAAAATTCAATTTTTCCGTATATACTTATGCTGGCTTATAAAATGTTATTATTAAAGGAGATATTTTCTTGTTGAAGAAAAATTTGCTTGCATTTGACCGCTTCGTTGTGGGAGTGGTGTTGATGACCTTTGGCGCTAGCACGGTTGGGCCTTTTGCCCCGGCGTCCGCTCAAGCTGAAGGCCTGATTGCGCCCAGCTCTGCTTATCATCCAGCCATTCTCCAGGGTGTTAAAATTTTCCCCGATGAGCCACTGCGATTTGATTTCGTTATTGATAAAGCCGACTCTCCTTTGACGGGAGACGCACTCAAAGCCGAATACAGCAAAATCATCAAATATTTTCTCACCTCTCTAACCGTCCCGGAAGAAGATTTGTGGGTTAACCTTTCGCCTTACGAGAAAGACCGGATTGTTCCGGAAAAGTTCGGTCAAACCGAAATGGGCCGTGACCTTTTGGCGCAAGATTATTTTCTCAAACAATTGACCGCATCATTGATGTATCCTGAAGGCGAAGTTGGTAAGAAATTCTGGGATGGAGTTTATCGTCGAGCGCAAGAAAAATTAGGGACAACACAGATTCCTGTGAACACCTTTAATAAAGTGTGGATTATTCCCGATCGAGCGCAAGTGTATGAAAATGGCGACGTGGCTTTTGTGACGGATAGCCATTTGAAGGTGATGCTGGAAGAAGATTTGAAAGCCAAGGAATTCGTAGGGGCCTCGAAGACGACAAAAGATTCAGAGCTTTCTACTCAAATTGTCCGTGAGATCATTTTGCCAGAAATAGAGAGAGAAGTGAACAATGGGAAATCATTTGCATCGCTACGCCAAATTTATCATTCGCTCATTTTGGCGATCTGGTTTAAGCGGAATTTGAAAGAAAGTTTTGTTGGTCAGGTTTACGTCGAGAAGAATAAAATCACCGGTGTCGATATCGAAGATAAACAGGCGAAAGAAAAAATTTATGATCAATATCTTGAAGCTTTTAAGAAGGGTGTTTACAACTATATCAAAGAAGAAGTCGATCCAGCGACGAAACAATTGATCCCGCGAAAATATTTTTCAGGTGGGACGGATTTGGGGCAAGCAGAAGGCGTGGTTACAGAG
>JANLHA010000104.1 GCA_024653845.1 Candidatus Omnitrophota bacterium
CGATTCATGCAGGGTATGATCCTCGAAAATTGCAAGAAGACCGGTTGTTGGATTCCTTTGTTGAAATTTCTGGAATTCCCCATGGGCGAGGACGGTTAATGGCGGTTTCCGATGGACATGGAAATGATCAGACGGCCGAGCTGGCCATTCAAAATGTCGAGCGTATTTTTAGAGATGTGATGATTGAGTTTCATGGAGAAAATATTCAAGAAGTTCTTCGAGAAGTCGTTCGTCGATTGGTTGATTTGACTCAAGAAGAAAGGTTGGGAGGCGCGACCATTTCCATTGTTTATACACCCGAAGACGAAGCGCAGGCTTATGTTGCTGTTTTGGGTGATTCGCCAGTGATTGTTTCTCCCGATCCAGAGACCATCTGGGTTTTGGAGCGACATACCCCGAGTAATCTAAAGGAGGTTGCTGCAGCCCAAGCGCGAGGAGCCGTGATTTTCAGAGGTAGTCTTATGGCTGATCACCCGAGTCCAGAGCCGGGCGATAGGTCGGTGCTCATGGTGTCCAGCATGAGGGGGTTAGGAGATCAGCCTTTTGGCAATCGTTTGGGACGAGAAGCCGATGTTTACGCGCTGCCTTTGACTTCGGGAACGGTGATTGTTTTGGGGTCTGACGGTCTTATCAGGAATAAAGAAAAAGAGGATGACGTACAAGCTGCAGCCGAGGAAATTGTGAGTCATGTGCGTCGAGGACAAGGCGCATGGGATTTGGTTCAAAAAGCTATTGAGCGTGAAGGGAGCCATTCGCGGGATAATACATCTGCCATTGTCCATCGCCATGGGGATCCGTGGTTAAGCGCTTCGGGCAGCGCGCGGATCAACCGCAGCATGATGGCGGAAGAATGGGCGAACGAGCTGCTTCTTCGGCTTGGAAAAATTCTTTCTTCGCAGTCGTCGGGAAAAAGAGGAAGCTTGGAGCTTCGAGGTGCGGCATGGAATCAATGGGTCGAGGATGTTTTTTATGTTTTAGGTTATCCGATTGCTCCCTCGCAGGATCAATTAGCGCTGGTAGATCGTTTTGGCGATCCGCATGTTTTTTCTTCAGAAGACTTTGTTTATGTTATCCAACGCATCAATGCTTTTTGGCGAGAACAAGCAGGGGAATCTTTTGCCCAGGCTCTTCGTTCCCCATCTTTAGGCGGCAGATTCGAAGCCATGGCTGTAGAAATTGCAAGGATTGTGGCGGATGAGGGCATAACGCCTGTTCTTGCAGCTTCGCCAGTGCCCACTGGCAAATTCGCGGCGTTGGGAAAGAATGTAGCCATCACCGGCGAGCAAGCCGCTCGATACGCCTTGACCAATTGGGGAGGAGAAATTAGGGACGGGGCTTTGCGAGCCCAATTGGTAGGGTTGTCATCGGAGGTAGCTGCTGCCTTGAGGAATTTGCAAGATTACCAAGACCTTGTGAGTGGTGCGCGGATCGCGCGTCGAGTCCAGTTTTCTCGAGGCTTTGGTGGTGTGGCCTTGACCGACGGGGATGTGGTATGGATTGACTTGGATGTGTTGATGGTGGCCCAGCGAGATCCTGCTTTGCAAGAAGCCGTTGCAGTGATTTTGACCGCCAATTTGCAAAATGAATTGCAGCACAATGCTCAGTGGGATCAACCTGCGGAAGAATTTGAGGAAGAAGTTAATGGTGTGATGGCTGAAGCCAAGTATCTACAAGATCAGTTGCGAAGAAGACCTGCTTTGCGTAGGGAAATTCTCATGGTTCTTCAGCGCGTTTATCGTAGCTTGGATCATACCGTGGGAGATGAGCTGTTAAGGCA
>JANLHA010000107.1 GCA_024653845.1 Candidatus Omnitrophota bacterium
GGCCTGGTACAGGGCCATCTTCATTTAAAGACCGATCTGTGCCCCAATTCCCATGCCGAATTGAATTTTTCAAACGTAGATTTGGCTAGGGTTACGGAGGATTTCAACATGGAAGAAAAGCTGCAAATGACCGGCAAAATGGGGGGCCGGTTGACTTTGAACAGCCAATGTTTGGATATTAAGATTTTAGACGGTAGTCTGGTGGCAGACAGAGCCGGAGGGGAATTGGTCATCAAGGATATGAGATTTTTAGAGAATATGTCTGGTCAATCGCATGAACCGATGGATATAATGATCGAAAGTTTTAAGGATTATCATTATGATACGGCCGTCGCTGGTCTATCGCTGGAAGATGATAATCTGGTCGCTGATATGGCTTTGGAGGGAGAAAAGGGAAAGCGCAGCATAAAAATTATTTTGCACGAATTTCAATCAAAATAAGGGAGACATATGAAAAAATATCTGTTTTTTATGGTTGTTTTGATTTTAGGATTAGGATGTGCCCGTGTTCGAATGGAGGCTCCGAAAGATCCGATTAAAGTGGATGTTTCGATGCGTTTGGATATTTATCAGCACATCGAGAAGGATATCGATGAAATCGAAGATATTGTCGCCGGTTCCAAAGAGGATCAAAGTTTTTTGGGCTTTTTCGTCGAGAGCGCATATGCCCAGGATTTGAGTCCGGAAGTCGAAGAGGCCGCTCTCCGACGTAAAGATCGGCGCTCAGAGCTCGTGGCCTTAGAAGTCAAAGGAATCGTGGGAGAAAATCAATCGGGTTTGGTGGTGGTCAGAATTTCTGACCAAGCGGATCAGGCTGTCCAAGATTTGATTCAAGCAGAAAACAATGATCGGATAACCATTTATCAAGCGGTGGCCAAGAAAAATGGCAGTCCCATTGAGGATGTCAAAAAACTTTATGCTAAACGTTTGCAAGAAGATGCTCCATCGGGAACACCGATCGAAGATTCTTCCGGTTGGAGAATTAAGTAATATGAAATTTTATAAATTGATAATGAGTGTCTTTTTTATTTTGGCTCTCCCGACCGGCAGAGAAATTTTTTGTTTTGCCGAAGAGCCCGATAATCCAGTGGTTTACAACCTCAACCACTGGACCGTTGAGGAAAATGTCGACCCCGTAGAGCATGCCCTCGAAGTTTATAAGAATAAATCCAGGCCTTCTTATAGGAAGCACGTTTGGCTCACCGATAAAAGAAATGGCACAAAACACATGATTGCCGAGTATTCGCCCCACGGCACGGCGGATAAAATTATTTTCTCGCCCGATGAAAATTTCATGTATTATTTGGGGGTAACTCCTGGTGGTCAAAATATCATTTATGGGATTAATCTTTCATCCCAAGAAAAATTCTCTTTGGGAGCGGGGGAGGATTTCAAGATGGTCAACTGCCCGGACAAGAAAAGTTATATCGCACTGCAGGCAGGTCAAGAGCGGCCAGTGTATAACATTTATACCGTCGCGGGAGAGAAGATCAATATTCTAACCGATCTTTCAACCCCAATTGATTTAGAAAAAGCGTTGTGTCCCTAATAAACTAAAGGAGAGTCGCAATGAGAAACAAAGTTGCAATATTTTTCATGGCTGTGGGTATCAGTTTGGGGTTGGCCACGACGGGCTTTTGTGCCAATGCCTTGAAGAAAACGGTGGCGGTCTTTGAGTTTGAAAACGACTCAGGTTGGTCGAGTATCGCGAATTTGGGGTATGATTTTACGACGCAGTTGTCTGATGCTTTGGTGCAAAGTGGCAAGTTCATCGTCTTGACCCGTAAAGACTTGGATGTCGTGATGGCGGAACAGGATCTTGCCGCGAGTGATCGTATGGCCAAATCCAATACCGCCCAGATCGGTAAAGTTGTTCCCGCTCAAATTTTGATCAAAGGCCGGATTACAGAATTTCAAGAAGACACCTCCGGTGGCGGGCAAGGGATTTCAATCAAGGGCGTTTCTTTGGGAATGAAGAAATCTTCTGCTCACATGGCGGTCATCATTCAGTTGATTGATTCCACGACGGGTGAAATTATCGAATCCAAACGTGTCGATGGTGAAGCGTCTGGTGGTGGGTTAAGTGTTGGTTATAGCGGAGTCGTTGATGTGAATTCATCGAGCTTTAAGAAAACGCCTCTTGGAAAAGCCGTTCAGATCACCATCGACCAAGCGGTTGCATATCTTTCTCAGAAATTATCTTCCATGCCTTGGCAAGGTAAAGTTGTGACCGTAAAAGATGGATTGGTTTTCGTCAATTCGGGAACGACTGCGGGTGTTCAATCGGGGAATACGTTTGCGATTTATAAGGAGGGCGAAGCCCTGATCGATCCTGATACCGGGATCAATCTTGGTAGTGAGAAAACAAAGGTCGCGGATATCAGAGTCACTGACGTACAGGAAAAGTTTTCAAAAGCGCAAGTCACGAGTGGTAAGTTGGAGGAGATTTCTAAGGGAGATATTGTTCAAGAATAAAATTGATCAGGGGAGAGAATATGAGAAATACTTTGATGGTGAGCCTATTGTTAGGAAGTTTTTTAATCACCGGTTGTGAGACGGTCAAAAAAGGAACAACGACTGCCGGCAAAGCGGTTGGCCAAGGCGCGGACGCTGTCGGTGGAATTACCGAGGGCGCAGCCGAAGGCTATAAGTCCAAAGATGCCACGGCAGATAATCCATACGGACGGTAAGAAGGTAGTATTTGTAAAAGGATAATCGCAAGTTTTTTGGAATGACTTGCGATTATTTTTATTAGAAATATGATGCCTCAAAAGAATAAAATTCCTAGAAAATACCATCCCAAAGGCTTTGAAATCCTTTACGAAGACCGTGATATCATTGTCGGGAATAAGGCGCCCGGCTTCTTGACGGTCAAAGCATTGTGGAATAAAGATCAGACGGTCCATTCGGCCTTGAATGAATATGTCCGTAAGGGTAACTCGAAGTCACGAAAGTGCGTTTATGTGGTTCATCGGCTGGATCAAGATACGTCTGGAGTGATGATTTTTGCCAAAACACCGCAAGCTCAGGATTTTCTAAAAGATCACTGGAAAGATACAATCAAAATATATTATGCTGTGGTGCATGGACGGATGGCTAAGAAGTCTGGGACGATTTCGAGTTATCTTGTCGAGGATGACGAGTATATGATGCACTCCACTTCTGACGGAGAAAATGGAAAGTTGGCGCATACAGAATATGAGGTTATGAAAGAAACGCAGAAGTTCAGTTTGGTGAAAATCAATCTTTTGACCGGGAGAAAGAATCAGATCCGAGTTCATTTGGCTGATGAGGGGCATCCGGTCGTAGGTGATCCTAAATATGGAAAAAGCTCGAAACCCAAACGTTTGGCCCTACACTCATATTCGATTTCTTTTATTCACCCTTTCAGTCAAGAGCGTCTCACTTTTGAGGCGCCTGTTCCAGAATATTTCCAAAGATTGGTCGGTCCGCAATGATGTTTCATGTTTGTAAAAAAGATTTTCGAAAATTGCTTGAGAAAGAGTTAGCCCTCTATGGCC
>JANLHA010000109.1 GCA_024653845.1 Candidatus Omnitrophota bacterium
CTCTGGCAGGAGTGATATTCTTTTTTAATGAATTCTTTCTTTCGTAAAATTATTTCTTTGATCGTCGGCTTACTCATTCTTGCTGTAGCGTTTCAATCCATGCGGATCAATCACTATACACATCGGACTCCTTATACACAAAAGCCTTTTGAGCGCATTCTTCCAGAGTCTTCATTGAAAATTTTATTTTTAGGCGACAGCACCGCAGTGGGAACAGGTGCCGGAGATCCTCAGACATCTGTCGCCGGTTGGTTTGGCCAGGAATTCCCAGACGCGCACATTATGAATCGTTCGGCCAATGGTCGAAAGTTGCGAGATGTGCTGCAAACATTTTTGACTTTGCCAGAAGATCATTATCAATTGGTAGTCATTCAAGTCGGAGCCAATGACATCATGCGTTTCACATCTTTGGATGTTATCAGGCACGAGGTCAGCGATGTTTTAAAGCAAGCCCAAGTGATTTCTGAACATGTGGTCATTTTGCATTCTGCAGATGTGGGAACAGCGCCCATTTTCACATGGCCGATGAGTTGGATTTATTCTTGGCGTTCTAAGAAGGTACGGGAAATTTATCTTGATATGGAAAAGAATTTAGGAATTTTATATGTGGATCTGTTTGCCTACAAAACGGACGACATCTTTTTGAGTGATAAAGGAAAATATTATGCCAAAGATTTTTTACATCTGAGTGCGGACGGATATCGAATTTGGTATGAAGCCATCCGTGCCCGGCTTGAACGTGCTCGGGCTTGGGAAGGGCTGCACGCTCATCAAAATTCTTTAGTTGTTTCGAATTAGTTTTTAGGTAGGGAATTCTACCATTTGCGGTATCGCCAAAGCAAAACAATCGTGATGACCGACAACCCCGCCAGCCCCAAAACCACCCAGAAGGAAGCCATGCTCCCGTGTTGAAGAATGGGAAGGTCAAGGTTCATTGAGAAAATGCTGACAATGAGTGTCGGGAGCATGATGCAAATTGAGAGGATGGTCAAAGTTTTGATGCGGATGTTCAAGTTGTTGTTCACGAGAGAGACCCAGGCGTCCATCATACTTGAAAGAACCTGAGAATAGGTGTTGGCTTCTTCGTAGCACTGGGTGTTTTCAATGATCACATCTTCTAGAAATTCGTTGTCTTCTGTCGATAATCCCAGTTTAACAGCATTGGTTTTCAACTTTTCAATCACCTTGCTATTGGAGCTGATGGCTTTCAGGTAATACACCAGACTCTTTTCGATATTGAACATGTACAAAAGATCTTTGTTGGTCAACGCTGTGTTGATTTCATGTTCCAGTTCATCAGAAATTTTATGAATGACATTCAAGTGATCTTCAAAATGTTGGATGCATCGGAAAATGGTTTTCAAGAGCATGTCTTGGATCGAACGAAGTCGGCTGAAGGGGCGGCCGTCGAAGAGGATCGCTTCTTCGGGCATGACCACAATCACTTTATCCGAAAAAAGGAATAACCCGATCGACGAGATTTTGAGTAGAAAGTTGTCGGCGGAATTGTAGCGTTTGGGCCGCTTGATAATCAACGCGGTATGGTTGGCTTCAAATTCGAGACGAGCCACTTCATCGGGGTCTAAGCAAGAATTGAGCGTATGTTCATCAATTTGGAGCTGATTGATAAGATAGCTTTTTTCTTTGTCATCGGGATTGATGTAGACCAAAACCGAGGCGTTTTCGGCGCCGTTGGCCACCAGTTTTCCTTCAATAATATGATACCCGCGCAACATTCTTTATTTCCTTTTTATGAATTGAAGCCATTTATCCGGAGAGATTTCTTTAAGCGACGAGTATCCTACAACCATTTTGATTGAGGAACAAGCTAAAATTTTTTTGTATTTCTCTTTAGAGATTGTAGCCCTAAGAGAGACGTTGAAGGGATTTTTCCTGTGGTGTCTTAATATAAGTATGATAAAATACCCATCATCACTTCCTACGCTACGACTATTGTGGTGTAGGAATTTTTATTTTTAGACATTGGGAGCAAGAAAGAGAGCTGTTGAAATGAAAGACTTTATTAATCATGCAAAAATTTATATTTTCCGAGGCATTTTAGCGATCATTCCTTTGATGCTGTCGTGGTTTGCATTGAGATTCATTTATGTGTTGATTGATCAGAGGGCTTCTGCGTTAACGGATCATCTGGGGTGGGTGAGAATTCCTGGTCTTGGGCTTTTTCTGGTTTTGTGCACTCTCTATTTTATTGGGCTTACAGCGAGCAATGTCGTCGGAAGAAATTTTTTCAATTTACTTGAGGGTATCACTAACCGAATTCCTTTGATTAAGACCATTTATCAGGTCGGCAAGCAAGTTTCTTACACCCTTTCTTTGCCCGAAAAGCAAGTTTTTCAGCGAGTGGTTTTGGTGGATTATTTTAAGCCAGGAGTATGGATCATTGGGTTTGTGACCGGCACAATTGTTAAAGAGGGAACCGATGAGAAGCTGCTCAAGGTTTTTATTCCCACGGTTCCTAACCCTACATCCGGATTGTTGGTGATGCTTAGAGAATCTGAAACCATTGATCCGGAATGGTCGGTTGAAGAAGCGATGAAAACCGTGGTTTCCGGAGGAATCATTGGCCCACAAAAAATTCATCAGCATCGATCATCGAATTGAATATGCGCGTGAATGTTTTGAAAACATATACAAAAATCGTTCTTTTGTGTGTTTGCCTTTGGGGTTGTTGTGGGTGTGATGCCATTTACCGGCTATTGCAAAAAGAAGGGGCCCAGGAGCGAGATCTCGTTGGTGAAGTCACGCCTTTAGATCTCAACGAAAATGTCGAGAAAGTGCAAAAACTATTAAAACTTTTTGGATATTCGATTGGTGAGCCCGACGGTATTTTAGGAGGACGAACGCGGGATACGATTGAAGATTTTCAGAACGATCAAGGTCTCCCCCCATCGAGATTCATTGACAAAGCAACTTGGGAACGATTGCATCAGTTTGAAGAGCTGGGCCTGGTTGTCGAAGAAGAAGTCAATGTTGCCAAAATGCAAGAGGCGCTCAAGAAAGCCGGGTTTGATGTAGGCGCTATTGATGGCCGGATGGGGCAGCGCACTCAACAAGCTATTAGAAAATTCCAAGAAAAAAATGGGCTTAAGCCCGACGGTAAGGTTGGCATTAAGACGCTCACGAGCATGTCGCGGTATTTGGCGACCCCAAACACAAAATCTCCGTGACGATCTTAAAAGGAGTTTTTCGTTTTGCGTAACATTCATCTCTTCCAAATCATCACATTTCTGGCAGCATTTTTGCTTTTTCAAATCGAGCTAATTATTGCCAAGGTTTTGTTACCTCATTATGGAGGAACGTATCTTGTCTGGGGTGCGTGTGTGGTTTTTTTTCAAGGTGTGCTTTTATTAGGGTACATGTTCACTCATCTTGGGATTCAAAAATGGGGAATGACAGGGTACCGCTATATTCATACTCTTCTGGTGTTTTTGCCGCTCTTTTTCTTCCCAGGCCAACCTTTGCAAATGGTTTCTTATGAAAGTCATTGGCCGTTGGTTTTTGATGTTTTTGGAAGGCTGTTGATCACTATTGGACCGGCCTTTTTTGTTTTATCGACGATGAGCATTGTTTGGCAACAATGGTTGGCCGATTCTTCTCTCCCAGAGCGTTCGGATCCGTACATTCTATTCTCAGCGTCGAACTTGGGATCTTTTGTTGCGCTGCTTTCTTATCCTCTTTGCTTTGAATATTTTTTTGATGTACAAATTCAACAGAATATTTGGCGTATTGGGTACCTAACGTTGATTGCCTTCCATCTTTTTGCTTTTAAAAAGATTCCTATTCTAATTGATGAGAAAACATCGCATGCCTTGCTGGTTCAAGGAAGATCTTCTGATGGCCGAGGTGTTGTGCGATGGTTGCTTTATAGCGCTGCGGGCGTCATGCTCTTTCTTGCATCGACGAATTTGATCACCATTGAAATTGCACCTGTGCCGCTATTGTGGGTCCTTCCTTTGGCGATTTATTTGCTGTCATTTGTTCTGAATTTCAAGTGTCGGCCCTGGATGCCTCGGTGGATGATCTATCGCATTGATTATCTTCTGGCGTTTAGCATTCTTATTTACTTTCTTATGCTCTATGCGAAATTGCCGGTTTTGGTTGAATTGAGTTCACTTCTTTTTCTTCTTTTTTCGCTTTGCATGTTTTGTCAGTATCAGCTTTATCAGCACAAGCCCGTGGAAAAAAATTCCTTAACATTTTTTTATTTTATGATTTCTTTGGGAGGATTCCTGGGCGGCATTTTGGTGACATGGATCATTCCGCTGTTGTCGACGGGTGCGGTGGAATATCTTTTGGGTCTTCTGGTCATCTGCCTTGCCCTGCTTCTTGATAGGAAGATGACCCACCTGACTCTGGCAGACATTCGTTGGATCATGTATGCGGTGGGCATTTTGATCATTTGGCCGATTGCCTTCCCGCAATATCATGCCCTGGGATTTGTTTTTCTGATCCTCATCTTTCCTTATATCATTTCCCGGGTGATGCGCAATCCCTATGCCATGGCTAGTTGCATGGCTATTATTGTTATCATTGCGAATCCCATTGAGACAGTATGGACAAATTTGTCGTATGTTTATAAGCATCGTAATTATTATGGAGTTCAGAAGGTCTTTGAAGAAAATGGAGTGAGATATCTTCTGCATGGGACCACGATTCATGGAGGTCAGTTCATTGACGAAGCCAGACAGCCTACCCCCATCACTTACTTCTCGATGGAATCGCCGGTCGGAAAATTGTTAAGCAGCCCGCTTTTTCATTTTCAACACATAGCTATCGAAGGGCTTGGCATCGGAACGCTTTCCGCATATTTATCAAAAAATCAGACTCTGGATTATTTTGAGTTGGACCCCGATGTTTACAGCCTAGCCAATGAATATTTCACTTTTTTAAAAAATTCTCGAGGAGAGGTGCATTATTTTTTTGGGGATGCCCGGCTGGAGATGGCCAAACGGCCGCAAGATTACTATGACTTGTTGATCATGGATGCTTTTGGCGGGGATTCAGTCCCTGTCCACTTGGTGACAGTTGAGGCCCTTGAAGAAGGACGGCAGCATTTGAGAAAAGGTGGAATTCTTCTTTTTCACATGAGCAATCGATACATTTTTCATGGATTTGCTCTGGCCAAAACCGCAATGACGTTGGATGCCTATGTTTGTCAAAAGAGTTTTAATCAAAATATCAGATATTTAAGCCTGTCGTCTTGGATGGCAGTGACCTGGGACCGCGATGTTTTTCATGCGCTCGCTAAAGATTTGGAATGGCTTCCTTTCGATGCGCAGAAATTTGGTCGTTTCCGGGAATGGAAGGACCAATACAGCAGCATCCTTCCCTATGTTTCTGTTCAGGAGCTTTTTTCCCAAGCCAAAGAGTTTGACTGGTTAGTGTTTTAAGTGCCTTGTGCTCTGTCGTGACATGGCTTATAATACCAAAATATTTGTTTTACAACGCAGGTCGTTTTCTAAAATATGACCTTTAAGAAAATACAAGAAAGTTGAATATCTATGAAAATTCATGAGTTTCAAGCCAGAGAGTTGTTCAAGAGTGTGGGAATTCCTGTTTCTTCAGGAGAAGTGGTCAACAGCGTGGAAGAAGCCCAGGCGGTTGCACAAAAGTTGGGGTATCCGGTGGTGCTGAAGGCCCAGGTTCTCTCCGGAGGACGAGGTAAGGCGGGTGGGGTCAAATTTGTCAAAGCGCCGGCGGATTTACCCACAACTTTTGACAATGTTCGTCGAGTGGTGATTCAGGGTTATCCGGTTGAAAGGATTTTTGTTGCCCAGGCAGTTGAGATTCGCAAAGAATTTTATTTTGCAATCACCATTGATCCCCTTAAGGCCGATGTGGTTTTGATTGCCAGCGCGGAAGGCGGGGTGGACATTGAACAAACCGCTAAAGAAAAACCAGAGGCGATTCATAAATTTTATTTTCATGGAGAAAAATTTTTAGATCTGGCCCGGTGGAACGGATTTGTTAGGCAAGTTTTTGTAGAGAGTTCATGGCAAATCCAGGCTACAGAGATGGCGCAGAAATTATTGAAACTGTTTTATCAATACGATTGTTCTCTCGCGGAAATCAATCCGTTGATTGTCGATGATAAAGGAAACCTTCTGGCCATTGATGCTAAGGTCAACTTTGATGACAATGGATTGTTTCGTCATCCTGAGCTGGAAAAATTGCGGGATTTGAAATACGAAGATGCGGACGAGCTTGAAGCCAAGGCTTCGAATCTGAGTTTTGTTAAGCTCGAGGGGAGTGTAGGATGCATTGTCAATGGCGCAGGCCTTGCCATGGCGACAATGGATGTCATCAAGCTTCTCGGCGGACAGCCAGCTAATTTTTTGGACGTGGGAGGAAGTTCCAACCCCCAAAAAGTTTTAGACGCGATTCGTATCATTTTAAGAAATCCGAAAGTCAAAGTGATTTTGATCAACATTTTTGGTGGGATCACCCGTTGCGATGATATCGCGCAAGGGATTTTGGAAGCGCGCAAGAAGCTTAATCTTCCCGTGCCGCTGGTCGTGCGATTGGTTGGAACCAATGAAGAGAAAGCCAAGGCCATTTTGGCAGAACACGGCATTC
>JANLHA010000120.1 GCA_024653845.1 Candidatus Omnitrophota bacterium
TTCTCTTTCCTCCTCATCGATGCCCAATAGCTTTTTCCATGTGTCTTGCAATTCTTTCGTCGGCAACGCTTGCACCCACTGCCTTAAAGTGATGTTGGGAAACTTTTTGAATTCTTCATCAGACGTGTTAGCCGCATCCGCAATCATCGCACCGACAAACTCAAGAATGCCTTTCATGTTAGACAAGATCGCGCCGCCACGATAATAATTCCCGGTCACAAATCCACCCGCCAACTCGCTGTTCAAGTTGGAAAGCGCATTGATAAACATGTTGTTATAAATCATGTTGACCATGTCGCGAGCGACCAACTTTTCAGCCTCTTCCTTAACCTGTTTCTCGGACATGTTGGGATTTTGTTCTCGGACCTGAGCTCGACGAGCGGCTCGGTTATTTTCAATCTGAAGAACGACCGCCGGAGACCATCCCAGCAAAGACGCCATCGAATCGGTCGCTTGGGTAAAGTGCACAACACCGGAAGTATAGGTGACTTTCCCTTTATCTGCTTCATCAACATAAAAAACTTCTCCACGGCCTTGACTATCACTGGTCCCTGTTGAACCCGGCATCGGGTTACGGCCAAAGGCTCCTAAAACTCCGTAGGCTTGATGCAAATACTGTTGAAGAGCACCCGTAAAAACATGCCCAAAGGTGGTCATATAAACTTCGTCTTCGACGGAACCCGCCTCGGGCTTGCGATTGCCATCTTTATCTATCGAATGGGCCATGGGCTGATGTTGGACATTAAAACCTTTCGCTTCATATGTCAAACCAGCAAACTCTGCGAATGCACCCAACATCGCTGCGCTACCTACAAAAACAACTCCTCGTCGAATAAATAAATCGAGCTGGGCTCCGGCCTTTCCTTGATCTTCAGGACCCACATTCTTCAAGAAATCGGTGTTGTCCATTGCGAATGCAAGCAAAACCGCAAAAGTGGTTTGCACCAATGTTTTGAAACCTTCACTGACAAATCCATCATCAATAAACGTCCGACGCTCGGCAAAGAAAACAGGGACCTCAGGGCCGTATTCGCCCTCTCCCAAAGAATTTTTGACGACTTCCTGCTTGGCTTGTTCAAGGGTAAGAGATTTGTTGCCGATGGTATGGAAAACATCTTTTTCTTTGGCCGTTTCAATCAGCGTCGACTCTTTGATGACAATTGGCTTTCCTTCACGAGTCGTGTAATAAAATTGCTCGACTTGAACAGGCTTATCATCCTTCATGATGGTGTTTCCATTTTCGTCTTTAGCATCGACCATCCGCTTCCTGATTAACCCTCGGTCGACCACCCCCAGTCCTTCATCGTTTCTAAAATATGTAAACGTGGCTCGACCTAACCAATCGCCAAACATTCCAATGGCACCCGAGGCCAATGTGTCGGATGCAAAATTTTCTTCACCCATCCCTTCAGCCATGATGCGAACAAGAATGGCTCCAGCCGTTCCCGCCAAACGCATAGCTGTATAATCCAAAAGATTCGCCATCGAAACCATGGCATCCGAAACGACAAAAGCATTTTGCAAACCTAAGAAAGTTCCTGCAGCTTGTTCTTGGGCCACTCGATAAGCATGGATGTAAACTTTTTGAAGTTCATTCTTTTCAGATGCCGTTAATTTTTTTGATTTGTCAGCATCCGGGTCTGCATTCAACGCTCGTTCTTTAAAATCTTCGCCCTTACCATCCACATACTTGGCCACCGCACCTTTCCCTCGACGATCCGCCAAAACATCAACTTTTTGATTTTCTCGAAAATTCGCAACAGCTTCGTCATAAACCATTTTTCGGATTTCGGGATTAGCTTGTTGCTTTGCAGAAAGCCCTTTAACAGCCTCCTCCCCTATCTCTTTTTCCGACTTCGAACGCTGCGTCTGACCCAATCCCATCAATTGAGCAAAATAATCTGTGCCGGTAAGACCCGTTAAAGAATGAGCCAACCCCGCAACTGCAAAATCTCCCAAAATCCCAGAAAGAACACCGACCATCAAATCGTCATAATCATTGCCCTTATCCCCGCCCAACGCTTTATAAGCTTCAAGCTGAATATAGCCCTTAAAAGCTCCAAATCCAAAGCCCACAGGAAAGGCAAGCAAGGCCTCACCCCAACTGTCAACTCTGGGCACATATCCATGACGTGAAATCATCACGTCCAAAGCTGTTTCTTTAGAATTGGTTAATTGACCAGCAGGAACTTGTTTAGCAGTATCATTTGCAACCACAATCGCCTTATCACTTCCTTCCGGCGTAGGCCCTATGGTTTCAGCGGTGTCCGCAAGCTTCTTTGTTTCTGCAGAAGGGGCTGTGCCTTCCGCCCCGCTTGAAGCGGAGGATGGAGACGCAATCTTACTTGCCAAAGAAGGAGCTAGGGCGGCCCCAACAATGGCACCAATCATGGCTCCGACTTTGGCCATTTTCTCGCCACGATTTTCGTCGTTACCTAGAGCATCTAAAAGGGAACCCAAGAGGAATCCAACGATATATCCTCCGGCCATCCCAGCAAAGGCTCCAACAAATTGCAAAGTCATGTTCTTAAAGAAATTTTCAAACCAACCACTAGCTGTTGTTTGAACCGCAGCATT
This sequence comes from Candidatus Omnitrophota bacterium, assembly GCA_024653845.1. Lineage (GTDB taxonomy): Bacteria > Omnitrophota > Gorgyraeia > Zapsychrales > JANLHA01 > JANLHA01. The sequence continues at coordinate 2,578 of JANLHA010000120.1, forward strand.
TTCCACCGTCTTTTTAGCGGTTTCTTT
>JANLHA010000125.1 GCA_024653845.1 Candidatus Omnitrophota bacterium
TCAAATCTTTCAACAAACTTGACCTGCTGGATGAGTCATTCCGACGCTGTGACAAAGCTCCCCCCAGGATTTGTGTCCTTGGCCCATACCTTGAATGGCCCTATTGCCGCCATGGCCAATCGTCAGAAGAAAATTTTTGGTGTGCAGTTTCACCCTGAAGTGGTTCACACGCAACGGGGGAATCAAATCCTCGCAAATTTTGTTTATCAAGCCTGCGGATGTTTTCCTCGCTGGACCATGGAAAAGTTTACCCATGCCGCCATCAAGCAAATCAAAGAACGCGTTGGAGACAAACGTGTGATTTTGGGTTTGAGTGGTGGAGTGGATTCTTCCGTCGTGGCGGTTTTGTTGCACAAAGCCATTGGCAATCAACTCCAGTGCATTTTTGTCGATAATGGGATGTTACGAAAGAACGAAGCGTCAACGGTTGAGAAAACATTTCATGGTCATTTCAAAATCAATTTGAGCTGTGTCGATGCTTCGAAGAGATTTTTGCAGCGACTCAAAAATATTGAAGACCCTGAGTTGAAGAGAAAAATCATTGGTGAAGAGTTTGTCAAAGTTTTTGAAGAAACCGCAAAGAAATTTAAAAATGTGGCTTTCTTGGCTCAAGGAACACTTTATCCTGATGTGATCGAATCGATTTCTCCGTTAGGCGGCCCGTCGGCGATGATCAAAACCCATCATAATGTCGGCGGATTGCCAAAAGAGATGAAGTTAGAATTGATTGAGCCTTGTCGCGAACTTTTCAAAGATGAAGTTCGAGTCATTGGAAAACATCTTGGAATGCCAGAGGCAATTTTGCATCGTCAACCATTCCCCGGTCCAGGCTTGGCCATTCGTGTGATTGGCGAAGTCACGCCGGAACGTTTGGAAATTTTGCGTGAGGCTGACGAACGAGTTTTGGAAGAAGTTAAAAAAGCCGGACTTTATCAAGAAGTTTGGCAATCATTTGCGGTTTTGCTTCCGATTAAGACCGTCGGCGTTATGGGTGATCAGCGTACCTATGAAAATGTCATCGCGCTACGATGTGTGAGTAGCCATGACGGGATGACCGCCGATTGGGTAAAGCTTCCGTATGATTTGCTAGGAAAAATTTCCAACCGTATCATCAACGAAGTCAGTGGCGTCAACCGCGTTGTTTATGACATCAGTTCCAAGCCTCCGGCGACGATTGAGTGGGAATAGATTAGAGCTGAGCATCGGGATAACCCCTTCGTTCAGACGAACACCGTCTCCACTAGAATGGAAAAACCTTGTTGAGGACGGTGTCCGGAGTTCACTCAGGAGTTACCCCGATGCTCAGTTCATTTCGTTAGACCGCAAAGACCCGAAATTGTGTTAGAGTAGTTATATGTCTCAATTCGTCCACCTTCACGTTCATACCCAATATAGCCTTCTCGACGGAGCTTGTCACGTCGACGAACTCATCCAACAAGCTGTTGATTACAAAATGCCTGCCCTTGGCATGACCGATCACGGTACGATTTCCGGTGCCATCGATTTTTATCAAACCGCCACCAAAGCAGGGATTAAACCTATCATTGGATGCGAGGCGTATGTGGCACCCGGCAGCCGCACGGATCGCAACCCTCAACAGGGCGGTGCGTCCCACTTGGTCCTTCTTGCCCGCGACGAGCAAGGTTATAAAAATTTGATCAAACTCGTTTCCCTTGGATATCTTGAAGGATTTTATTATCGTCCGCGGATGGACAAAGAAATTTTAGCGCAATATGCGCAAGGATTGATGGCCACGTCTGCATGTTTGCGCGGCGAACTCGCTTGGCAGATCCGTCAAGGCAATTACAATGCCGCGCTCAAAGCGGCCGATGAGTTTTCTCAGATTTTTGGGAAAGGCCATTTTTATTTGGAGTTGATGGAGCATGGACTTCCCGAGCAGAAAAGTGTCAACGAAGGGCTTCTGAAAATCGCCAAGGAGCTTAACCTTCCATTGGTTGCCACCAACGATGTCCATTACCTCAAGCAATCACAATTTAAGGCGCATGAAGCGCTTCTTTGCATCCAAACACAAACCTTTGTTAATGATCCCAACCGGATGCGGTTAAAAACTGATCAATTTTATCTCAAAAGTCCCGAAGAAATGGAGCAGCAGTTTGGCTGGGTTCCGGATGCGTTAAAGAACACGTTGGAGATCGCTGAGAAATGTAATCTCAAGCTGAAATTCGACAATTATCATTTGCCGCGTTATGAGCCGCCCGTCGGGAAAACTCAGGATGAATATTTGGAGGAACTTTGTCAAAAAGGTCTTAAAGAAAGATATCAGGCGCTTACGCCGGAAATTCAAAATCGTTTGCAGCATGAGCTGACCACGATTAAAAAAATGGGGTTTGTCAGTTACTTTTTGATTGTCTGGGACTTCATTCATTATGCCAAACAAAAAGGGATTCCCGTCGGGCCAGGCCGCGGTTCAGCTGCTGGAAGCTTGGTGAGTTATCTTTTAGGGATCACGGATTTGGATCCGCTCAGATACGGCCTGCTCTTTGAGAGATTTTTAAACCCGGAACGTTCGGGGATGCCAGACATCGATATCGATTTTTGTTTCAATCGTCGGCCAGAAGTGATTGAGTATGTGACCCAAAAATATGGAAAAGATAACGTCGCGCAAATCTTGACGTTCGGAACGATGCAAGCGCGGGCGGCGGTTAGAGATGTTGGGCGCGTTTTGAGTGTTCCCTATAGTGACGTTGACAAAATTGCCAAATTGATTCCTGCGGAAATTGGAATGACTCTGGGAAAAGCGCTGGAAGTCGAACCGCAATTGCGAAAGCTCAATGAAGAAGACCAAACGGCTGCAGAAATTATCGAAACCGCGAAAGTTTTGGAAGGGTTAAACCGTCACGCGTCGATTCATGCGGCAGGGGTGGTGATCAGCGACCGGCCGCTCATGGAACATGTGCCGATGTTTCGTACCTCAGATGGGCAGATCACGACGGGATTTTCTATGGATGGGATCGCCAAGATTGGTCTCTTGAAAATGGACTTCTTGGGATTGCGCACGCTCACCGTCATTGATGAGGCCGTCAAGCTCATCAAGAAAACCCGAGGCGTGGATGTTGATATCGCGCGGATTCCGCTCGACGATAAAAAAACATTTGAACTTCTGGGCCGCGCCGAAGCGTTTGGAATCTTTCAGTTGGAAAGCAGCGGGATGCGCGAGCTTCTAAAGAAAATCAAGCCGAATCAGTTTGAAGATTTGATTGCGATTTTGGCGTTATATCGTCCGGGGCCGATGGGAAGTGGGATGCTTGACGATTTCACCAAACGCAAAAAAGGTGAAGGCCAAGTCAAGTATCCTCATCCTAAACTTGAACCGGTTTTAAAAGAAACATTTGGCATCATCATTTATCAGGAACAGGTCATGCAGATGGCGAGCGTTTTGGCAGGGTTCACCATGACCCAAGCGGATCATCTCCGACGGGCGATGAGTAAAAAAATTGCTTCGGTCATGGAGGAACAACGTCGAGCTTTTGTGGAAGGATGCAAAGTCACCAGCAATATTTCTGAACCCGAAGCCAATCGCCTTTTTGACTTGATCGATTATTTTTCGGGATATGGTTTTAACCGGAGTCATTCGGCTGCCTATGCCCTCATTTCATATCAAACGGCATATCTCAAAGCCAATTATCCCGTCGAGTTCATGTGCGCCTTGCTCACCAGTGAAAAAGATAATACGGATAAAGTGGTT
>JANLHA010000127.1 GCA_024653845.1 Candidatus Omnitrophota bacterium
GCCCATACCCTCCAGAAAGGCCCTTGAGGGATTTCCAGCGCAATGAGCTTGCGAAAATTCCATTGAGAATATCTTTTACTGACTCGATGAATCAATGCGACCATGAAAAAAGAAGAAAAAATGGCCAAAACAATCAGGTCCCCCAAACGGGATTCAAGAACAGGAAAGCTTCGATAAAGAAGATCCAAAGAAAACATCACAGCAACCATCGACAAAAACCAACACACCAAGACATCAAAAGCATCAAGCGCCAAAATGAGTTGATTTTCCTCTGCCGGTTCCCCCTTCAAAGCCTTGATGGCTTTCTTAAAGCGCCACCGACGGACAAGATAAATCGGCAAAGGACAGATCATCCAGAACAAAGCAAGTTCTTGAAAAGTCCGAGTACCTACCAAAATCACGATACTTTCGATCGTCAAAACTTTCCAAATCCAGTGCGATGGCTGGAAGATGTCTTTAACAAGAGTTTTGTCTTGTTTCCGAAAAAGGAGAACATCAAAATAAATGAAGACAACAAAAATGATAAAAAGCATTGGGTTCATAAATTCTCTTTTTTATTTAAAGGAGAGATGATCGTTATTGAGAAAAGATATACGAGGAACGAAGCTCGCGCTCCTGATCACCGCCAACCACTGTTTTCAGCTCACCATTGGACTCGTAAAATCGGGTTTCATTGCTATCTTGAGTCCAAAGACTTTTAAGACGTCCATTCTCGTGAAAAAATCTTCGACGGATCAACTGGCCATTGCGATATTCATAATCAAAAAATGGCTCACCATTTTTATAAAAAGCTCGCTTTCGAATCAACTGTTCTTTTTTAAAACGTAGTTCCAGACGCAATTTGCCATTGGGATGATATTCTCGCACGTATCCATTGCCGGGATTAGGCCGACTTTCTGCAGACGGTGTAATTCCCAAAAAGAAGAAAATTATAAAAACAAAAATGAAATTTTTCATCACTTAGGTGTCGAATAGGACATCTTGTTACTTACATAATCCGTAAAAACTTCACCAAGATGCTCACCGGCTTGATCAGGGTTATCACGCATCAACTTGAAACCTTTAAAAAGTTTCTGGACGTTCGCCCCCAACTCCCAAAAACTTTTTTTAATATCATCGACCGTGATTTCCTTGGCTCTCTTGACATTCCAGCGGATCGTGTCCTCAAAAATTTCATCCACATTGCTAAAAGTCACATTCTTCAACTTCTCATAATTGATCACAAAGAAGATGGCCATGAGGCCTGCGAGAATTAAAATCCACCACATCAGGCTGTCATTCTTCTGGCTCAACAAAAGATATAACCAAATCCCTGTAAATGCCAAGACTGCCAGAATGGCCATCATGACCCCCTTATCAAAAACTACCTTCCTATCGCCTGGATTCCATAAATTTTCAAAAGCTCATTCACATTGGTGGTTTTCAAATCCAGCCCACTTCCTTCCGAAGTAGGAAGTAAAAAGATCCTTTTCCCAATCAACGCTTCCGCAAGACGCAACTTCACCATCGTCTTGCCACCACTGCTGTTCAAGGCATCCACCATCTTTTCGATTCCCTGGGCTTCGGCAAGACCTTCTTTTTCAATAGCTTGGGCGATCAGAGCTTGCTGCTCATAATAAGCATCCGCGGAAATCTTGGCTTTTTGATATTCTCCGTCGGACTGGGCAACCATCTTATTGACCTCTCCCTGCGCTTGCTGAACCTTCTGATTGTATTCCTCGACAACTGCTTTGGCCTCTGACTTGAATCGTTCGGTCATTTGATCCGCGACCTTCTTCTCTTCGATAGCCTTTTGATAAGCCGGATTGAAACGATAATCCCGAGGAAGAACGCTTTCGACGATCACCCCATAAGGATTCAGAACGGTATTAAGAGATTGTTTGACCAGATCCGCCTTTTCTGTTCTTTTGCTCGTGACATAAAAATCTTCCGTTTTCAGCTCACCAAAAATATCCCGAGTGATGCTTCGGGTGATGGTGCGCACCACTTTTTCTTCCAATTCATAGTTGTTGACCGCCGCACGCTCGAGAATTTGCGGAGCCTTGGCAGGATCAACGCGGTAAGAAATGGTCACATCCAGACTGATGTCGTTTCCGTCGATGGTTTTAAAAAGCAGGTCATCTCGGTCTTTGCGCGTAACATTATATCCTGTAGTCATTTCAATATTGTGCAAACGGGTATCAAAGGTGTACCACTCATTGATAAAAAGCGGGAAAAAATACGTAGCCCCCGGCAGATAAATCTCCTGTACAATCCCTTTCTTGGCAAAGGGCGACCACTTGATCACTCGCACACCCACTTCGGTTGATTTGGTCGAATGCGGGAAAAACGAACAAATAAGCAATGCTGCAAAAAAAGGCAAAAAACGGCTGAGCCAATTCATCGGATTCATATTTATTCCTCAGGGTTGACGCCAAAAAGTTTTAAAGAGCTTTCCAAATCGAGCGGATTGATCCCATGGACTCCTCCCGATGGGAGAATGATCATGTCCAATCCTTTATAAACCTCAGCCATTTTCAAGCCCACAAGTTTTTCAGATCCTTGTCGCTGATAGGCATTGTTGATCAATTCTGTCTTCTTAGCCTCGGCCAATTTGACCAACAGATCGGCTTCCGCACGTTTGCTACGAATATAAAGATCTTTTTCCGCAATACGCTTAACCACATAAGCCTTACCTTCCTCCAACCTCACCCTGATTCTCGCTTCCCCTTCTTCCAGAACCTTGCGAACAAGTGCCTCTTCACCGGACGCTTTGGCTTTCGACTGATTCGTGAAGACCAATTGATCTTTCAATTTTTTCTCTTCGATATTCTTCTGGATCTCTTCACTGTATCGAAAATAACGCACCAGAACATTCACCACTTCAATCCCCTTGGGAGACAACTCTTTATTGAGCAAATCCCTAGCTTTATTCGCCTTCTCAACACGAATAAAGCTGTTATAAAATTCTTCCGTCGTCATTTCGCCCAAAGCTTCCTTGAGTTTTGCTTCTGCACGAGGAATGACACCATTATCCTCATAAAGCTTGCCCGGCCCAATCGTGGTGATCACTTTATAAGGGTCCACAATATGATAAGGAATGCTAACATCCACATCGACGAAGAATCCATCTGAAGTTTGGATATGCGCCGCTCTTTCAAGACGAGATCCACGAGCAGCGGTCGCAGGGCTATTGGTCAACTCAAAAACTTGAATATTACGGGGAAATCGATGAACGACTTCAAATCCAAATGGCAAAATGAAGTGCAAGCCTGCTTGATAAATATTTTGCTGAATCCCCTTCTTAAAACCGATATTGACTTGTTTGATTCCAAATTCGTTAGGACGAATGTAGACCCAGCAGTTGCCTGCTAAGAAAAAAAAGATCAAAAAAGGCAATAAAGCAAAAAAAATATTAGCTCTCAGACGAGAAAAATTAAAATTGCTGGCTCGATGAAAAATTTCTGAACTTTTTGGATCTTTCCATTGAAAGGACATCAGTGGTCTCCTTGAGAGAAAAAAAATATTAAATGTTGAATACAAAAGGGGCCTATCGAGGTTTTCGATGGCCCCTGCAAGGAGTTCAATACCAAACTATCTTTTCCTCATGGAGGAAAGAATGATTCTCTCGGCTTCGAACCAGTCAGCCAAATCATTTCCAGAAGTGTATCCTCGACGCTCAAAAAGCTCGTAAGCCTTTTTTTGGATTTCGCTATTCAAGTCTCCAGACCGCTGGCTGCCAGCAGAACTGACTGTTCGATTTACGGAGAATGCTACAGAATTGGATTTTGTTTTGATTTTTGCCATGGCTTAACCCTCCCTAACAAGATTATGGACTGACCTTTTCTAGATTACTTTCTTCTTCGGTGGGGAGACCTTGTTCACCTAACTCTTCCCATTCATCCCCCTCGAGGAAAGTATCTTCCAATTTAATATTTTGAGCAACTTTTTTACCACCTTCATCGACATAAGAAATTTCAATAGGATCCCCGACCAATAAATCTTCTAAGGTGAGTTGATCAGAAAATTGCGTTTTATCGCTCACAGAATAAATTTTTTCTTCTTCGGCGTCTGTTTCTTCATTATATTCAAGCAAGACAATTTGGTCTTTTTCAATTTTAGATATCGTACCAAAAGCAATCATACCTTTATTCTCTACAGCTGACGTAGCTGCCGAAGTCCCCTGGGCAAACACAGCATTGGCCCCCACAAAACACAGAATCGCTGCCACACCCACCATCGCTAAAACTTTTTTCATAAGAACTTCTCCCTTCTTTTTAGAGTGGACCGTTACTGAAATATTCA
>JANLHA010000129.1 GCA_024653845.1 Candidatus Omnitrophota bacterium
GCAAACGTATCTTGGAACAAGAATTGGGTGTCCCCATCGATCACTTTACTTATCCGATAGGAGGCTTTAATCGCGAGATTCAAGAGATTGTAAAAAAGGCTGGCTACCAATCTGCATGTACTACCAACCGAGGTTACGAACGATCGAATAAAGATCTTTATGCGCTCAGACGAATTCGTTTGAGCAATGACAATACCTCAGATTTTTTGTTAAGGGTCAAATTGTCTGGTTATTACAATTTGACTCGAAAATTAAAATTCCCTCATTAATTTTTTAACGAAGAAAGTTGAAAGATGGCAAAACAAAAAATTTATCAAGTCAGATATCATTTCAATTCTAAAGGCACATTTGTCATTGATGAATATCATCAAAGCAAGCCTTTTAGTAATTTTTTCCCTGGCGTCGCCGGGATCTGGGGAATCCCGATGTGGGTCTTTTATGTCAATCGGGGTCAATGCGTTGCGGGGTTTGGGGTCGAAAGCAAAGACAAGGCCATCCTTGAATTTCATCCAGCCAATAAAGCGTATCGTTATACATCACTTTATGGATTTCGGACCTTTATCAAAATTCGTCATGCCAATAAATGGCTTTTTTGGGAACCCTTCCAAGACACAACGTCGGGATCTTCATTTGCTGTCCAGCAACGGATGGAAATGAGCTCCTATGATTTGACGATTGAAGAAGAGAATTTGACGTTAGGGCTGAAGATTTCGGTCAATTATTTTACAATTCCCAATGAGAATTTTCCCGCATTAGCCCGTCGAGTGACATTGACCAACACGTCGAAGAAGAAATATGCCATCGAGATGATTGACGGCTTGCCGACGATCAATTCTTATGGCGTCAAAGATTGGTTCCTTAAAAATATGACTCGAACGATTGAAGCCTGGATGAAGGTCAAAGGGCTCAAGGAAAAGACACCATTCTTTCATTTGAATGTTGACGCGGCAGATACATCAGAAGTTCGGCATATCAAAGAAGGAAACTTTTTTATCAGCTTTGATCCCAAACGATCTTCTTCACCTTTGCTAGACCCCATTGTGGATGTTTCTCTCGTTTTTGGAAACGCCACGGATTTGATTCATCCGCAAGCCTTTTGGCAACAAAAAGCTTATCAGCTTTCTTCACGCCAAGAAACAAGCAACCGTACGCCCTGTGCGATGAGCTTGGTCAAGAAAACATTGGCGGCTGGAGTTTCACAAGAAATTGTTTCATTATTCGGCTATGCTCATTCGGAGAAAGAGCTCAAAAGAATTGCTCAGAAGGTTACAAACCGAAAATATATCGACGAGAAGGCTCGAGAGAATCAAGAGCTCATTGAAGAAGTCAAGAATTACGCGTTCACACACAGTGCCTCGCCGGAATTTGATCAGTATTGCGGGCAAACATTTTTAGACAACGTTTTGCGAGGAGGACTTCCCGTTTCATTGAAGACTGATGCGGGAAAGTTGGCCTTGAATGTTTTTAGTCGTAAACATGGTGATTTGGAACGTGATTACAATTACTTTGTGCTTTCCCCAACATATTTTTCCCAGGGCAATGGAAATTATCGGGATGTGAACCAAAATCGCCGTAATGACATTTGGTTCAATCGAGATGTGGGAGAAAGTGGAATTGTCAGTTTCTTGAGTCTCTCGCAAGTGGACGGATACAATCCGCTCATCGTCAAGGGGATGTCCTTGAGCATTGATCATTCGGTGCAGGTGGATGCCTTGATTAAGGAGTTGGTCGATGGCCATTCTCCGAGGCTTCGAGAGAAATTGCTTCATGGATTTCAGCCGGGGGAACTTCTTCAATTGGTTTTAACAGAAGGGATCAAACTCAAGGTTCCCATTGAAGATTTTTTATCGAAGATCTTGAGTGTTTGCCAAAAGAATGAGATGGCCGATCATGGCGAAGGATTCTGGAGCGATCACTGGACATACAACTTGGACCTCATTGAAAGTTTTCTTTTACGATATCCAGAGAAATTACGTGCTCTTCTTCTAGAAAAATATGCATTTAGTTTTTATCATAATCGTCACTATGTTTTGCCTCGGCAGGAACGCTACATTTTGGCACCTCGGGGAGTGAGGCAATATCACTCGGTCAAGGATGGAGCAAAAGAAATCCCTTCTTCCAAACATCATCGGCTTCATACTCATGCAGGAACAGGAGACATTTATTACACAACGCTGATTTGCAAGTTGTTGTGTTTGGCTGCAAACAAAGTGGCGTCCTTAGATCCCAGCGGCTGTGGAATTGAAATGGAAGCCGACAAGCCTAATTGGTGCGATTCCCTCAATGGGTTGCCAGGGCTTTTGGGGTCTTCTACATGTGAGACATTTGAATTGAAACGTCTGGCACTTTTTTTACTCCATGCATTGAATGATGCCAGTCGTGATGAAGAAGAAGTGAAAATTTTTGAAGAGTTATATGGATTCATCGAAGATTTGAGAACGGTCTTAAGCAGTGTTTCAACTCCTCTTGAATATTGGATGCAATCCAATGACGTCAAAGAGCGTTATCGGGAAAGTGTCCGACGAGGAATCACAGGTGTGGAGCGCAAATTGACTGTGGGTCAAATCAAAGAATGGGTGCAACTGGTTTTGAAGAAAACCGATCAGGCGGTTGAAGTGGCGCACGATAAAAAGGGATTGGTTGTGAGTTATCTTTATCATGAAGTCACGGATTATCAAGTCTTGGAGAAGAAGCACGGCGATCAGCCTTATGTGATGCCTAAAAAATTCAAGAGGCATGATCTTCCATATTTTTTGGAAGGATTTGTTCATGCCATGCGAATTGAACGAAATGAAGATCAGGCGCGAAGCCTTTATCGCGATTTGCGTCAGAGTCCCATTTTTGACCGAAAATTGAAAATGTACCGTTTGAATGCGAGTCTTTCTTCTGAAAGCGAAGAAGTCGGACGGATGTGTGCTTTCCCCCCGGGCTGGCTTGAGAATGCGTCCATTTGGTTGCACATGGAATACAAATATCTCCTCGAGATTTTACGTTCGGGGATTTATGAAGAATTTTTCGAAACGTTTAAAGATGTGCTGATCCCATTCCAGAAAGCGGAACGCTATGGACGAAGCACGCTTGAGAATTCTTCGTTTGTGGTCAGCAGTGTTCACGAAGACGCTTCGTTGCACGGGCAAGGCTTTGTTGCACGTTTGTCTGGAAGCACCGCGGAGTTTATTCATATTTGGCTTTTGATGAACGTTGGGAAAAAGCCTTTCATCATGGATCACGAAAACAGATTGTCTTTGTCGCTGAATCCAATCTTGCCGAACTGGTTTTTCACCAAGAAAGCAAAGACGATACGATATCTTCATCAACAGAAATGGCAAGAGCTGGAATTGCCAGCGCACACGTATGCTTTTAAATTTTTAGGCAGCACTTTAGTCGTTTATCATAATGCGCAACGTAAAAATACGTTTGGGAAAAATGCTGTTACAATTAAGGAAACCGTTCTAACTTATACAAAACATCGAGAG
>JANLHA010000131.1 GCA_024653845.1 Candidatus Omnitrophota bacterium
ATCCAGTTAGCCCATGGGGAAAACCGACCAAGGGAGCTCATACTCGCAAACGTCGAAAATATTCAAATCAGTATATCGTGAAAAGAAGAACAAGATAAAAGGAAATTACACTTATGCCGCGTTCGATTAAAAAAGGACCTTTTGTAGAAGACGCATTGATGAACAGAATCACTCGCATGATCCAAACCGGACAGAAGCAGCCGGTCAAGACATGGTCTCGTCGTTCAACGGTGACTCCGGATTTTGTCGGGTATACGATTTCTGTTTATAATGGCAAAACCCATGTTCCGGTGTTCATTACTGAAAACATGGTCGGATCTAAATTGGGAGATTTGGTGCCAACGAGGACCTTCCGTAAACACGGCGGGGTTAAAGCTAAGAAAGCTGCTCAGAAGACGTAATCCATTAACGTAGGAATGAAGAAATGATTGCTAAAGCTCAAGGAAAATTTTTACGCGGTTCTTCGATGAAAGTCAATCAAGTGTTAGATTTGATTCGAGGGAAAGATGTTGCAACGTCATTGGCCATCCTCACTCATATGAATAAAGGTCCGAATGATATGCTCAAGAAGCTTTTGAATTCTGCGGTGAGCAATGCTCGTCAAAAAGGTTTGGATGAAACACAATTGTATATTTCTCGCATTGTGGCTGATAAGGGGCCGATGTGGAAAAGATTTCGCGCGGGTGCATTTGGTCGGGCAATGCCCATTTTAAAAAGAACTGTGCATGTGACAATTGAATTGGATTTGATGACACCATCAAAAGTTTAATCATTCAAATTTAGCGGAGGTTTCACGTGGGTCAAAAAGTACACCCTTATATTCAACGAATCGGAATCAATAAAAATTGGCGTAGCCTTTGGTATGCCGATCGTAAAGAGTATACAAAAAACGTCATCGAAGATCGCCGGATTCGTCAATATATTACCAAGCAATTTGTTCACGCATCGGTTTCATATGTGGTGGTTGAGCGAGTGGGAGATAAGCTGAGGATCAAAATCGCGAGTGCTCGTCCAGGGGTTGTGATTGGTCGTCGGGGAGCAGACATTGATAAATTGAAAGAAGAATTGACCAAGATCACAAAGAAAGAGGTGGATAACATTCTCGTCGACGTGATTGAGATCAAGGCTCCTGCGAAAGACGCTCAGTTGGTTGCCCAAAATATTTGTTTCCAGTTGGAAAAACGAGTTGCTTTCCGTCGAGCGGTGAAGCGGTCTATGGACATCGCCTTGCAGAATGGAGTTCTTGGAATCAAAATCAGCGTGGCTGGCCGTTTGGGTGGTGCAGAAATGTCTCGACGAGAGACATATCGTGAGGGGTCGATTCCTTTGCAAACCTTGCGTGCGGATTTGGATTATGGTTTTGCGGAAGCGTTGACAACGTATGGTCTTTTGGGAGTGAAGGTTTGGATTTATCACGGAGAAATCATCCGAGAGAAAAATAAAGCTCAAGCGAATAAAGCGGCTGTCGTTGCCGTGCCACAACCGCAAGAAGTTGCATAAGAGGGGTTTAAATTATGTTGTTAATGCCAAGAAAAGTTAAATATCGAAGAGCCCAACGAGGCAAAGTCCGCGGGATTGCGATCCGTGGTGGCCGTTTGAATTTTGGAGAGTACGGGTTGAAAGCTTTAGAAAATGGTTATATCCGTGGGAATCAAATGGAAGCCTGTCGTCTTGTGGTCGCGCGTAAAGGCAAGGGCGCTGGTAAATTGTGGATCAATATTTTTCCTTCAAAGCCTGTTTCTAAGAAGCCTGCGGAAACTCGTATGGGTAAAGGAAAAGGTGAATTGGATCATTGGGTGGCCCCAGTTCGACGAGGAAAAGTGTTGTTTGAAATTTCTGGGTTCCCTGAAGATTTTGCTCGTCAACTGATGCGCCTTGTCGCTTTCAAGATTCCTATCAAAACCAAGTTTGTCAGTCGTGCAGGTGGAGGCCATTGATATGAAAGTGAAAGAATTGAAAGCCTTGAGTACCGAAGATTTGCTCGCGAAAGAGAAAAATTTAAAAAAAGAACTTTTTGACCTGAGATATCAAAATCAAGTCGGGCGCGTGGAAAAGCCTGCTCAGTTTAAAAATATCCGTAAACACATTGCTAGAATTTTAACAATTTTGAATGAGAGAAAGAATAATGACAACAAGAACTAATCGACGTAAAACAGTTTCAGGAAAAGTTGTCAGCGATAAAATGAACAAGACTCGTGTTGTCCAGGTGTTTTGGACCAGTCAGCATTCAGATTATCTGAAAACAACGCCTCGGGCTGTCAAATACAAGGCTCATGACGAGAAGAATGAAGCGCGGATGGGCGACACGGTGAAAATCATGGAAACGCGGCCGTTGTCTAAAGACAAGCGATGGGTGATTTTGGAAGTTCTTCAAAAGGCACGGACCAAAATTCAAGAGGGAGCTCAGACGATATGATTATCTTGAGGACGATTTTGGATGTTGCGGATAATTCCGGCG
>JANLHA010000137.1 GCA_024653845.1 Candidatus Omnitrophota bacterium
GCCCAATGAAGAAACTCAGTTTTATAAAAAATGCCAGGATCCCTAACAAAACAACGGTCAAGTTGGAAAGCGCAATTTGAGCTCCCCATGGGAAGTGAAATCCATCCGGCAAAAGATAAGGCACTTGCCAACCACCCAGAAATAAAGTTGTCATCAAGGCTGAAACCAAGACCGTTTCAACTAAATCTGCTAAAAAGAACATTCCAAATTTCATACCGCTGTATTCAACGAAGTAGCCAATGATTTCGGATTCTCCTTCGGGAAGATCAAATGGAATCCGTTTGGTCTCTGCGGTTGCTGCAGTCAAAAATAGAAAAAACGCCAATGGTTGGACAAAAATTCCCCATTTGGGAAGCCAACCATTGAAAAGGTATTCTCCTTGTGCTCGGACCAATTGTTGAAGGTCGAGGGTGTTGAAAATCATGATCACACCCATAATCGCCGCCCCCATGGTGATTTCATAAGCAATCATTTGGGCCGCGCCGCGCATCCCGCCTAAGAACGCATAATTGTTATTGGAAGAAAATCCAGCCAACACCACACCGTAAATTCCCATGGACATCATGGCAAAAATAAAAAGAAGAGCGACGTTGATATTTGCCGCTTGCAATTCGATGATACGGTCTCCAATGATGAGTTGATTACCAATAGGAATCGCCACGAACCCGACCAAGGCGAACACAATGGATAAATACGGTGCTAAGTTAAATAAGAATTTATTGGCTCCTTGAGGGATGAATTCCTCTTTACCCAACATTTTAAGAAAATCAGCGATAGCATGAAAAAGACCCAGGGCCTTGAAGCCAAAAATTTTTGCGCGATTAGCGCCGATGCGGTCTTGCATGACCGCACTTTGTTTTCGCTCGACCCAAGTCAATAGCCCAGCAATACTGAACGCGATCACTATTGTTCCGGAAGCGAGGAAAAATTTAATAAGAATGTCGTTCATCATTTACTTTCTCAAAACCATGCCTTGGTCCGCGATTTTTTCATAAGTCATCTCAGAAAATGAAGCTATGGTCTGGGCGATATCTTTAAAAATTTCTTGCTCCCCCTGATATTTCAGAGGTGTTCCTAATTTCGCACTCAGCAGTGACAGGATTTCCCAATCCAACTTGGCTTCACCGAGCGGAAAGAATGCCGGCCAAATCCGTTGCACTCTCTGTTGACAATTTGTAAAGGTCCCCTCTTTTTCCGCATAGACTGCGCTGGGAAGATTCAAATGAGCATAACCACAGGTTTCATTGATATTGCTACCTTGGAAAACAAATAGCTTAACTTTCTTTGCAATTTGCTCGACGGTATCTTTGCCAAAAAGTTTGATCAAATCGTGGCCGAAGACATATAAGAGATCAAGCTCACCCTGTTTTGCTTTCTGGATGATTGTTGGGGTGCCATCGGCATCTGAAGGCTGGAGAATCGTCTGCGCACCGGCGGTGTTCGGATTTCGATCTGCTTTTAAAAGGAAATCATCACTTGTGCTTGATTTTTCGGGAACTCTAAAATCGATTTGTTCAATCCCAAGAGTTTCTTTGAATAATTTCTTAATAACAAAAAGGTCTTCATTGGTCAATTTTGCAGAAGCGATGACCCCAATTCGATCCATCCGGCCAGCTTTTTTAAGAAGGGCTATTTTTTGGGCTATCGTGTCAATGGCCTTTTCCCAAGAAATGAAATCGTCGTTGAGTTGTGGAGAAAGTATTCTATTCTCGTCTATAAAATGATAATCATACCGGCCGACATCACATATCCAATAGTCATTGACTTGAGGATGATGACGTGGTTTAAGACGCATGACGCGAGCTTTCTTTTGGGTACGTGGTCGAGACTTATCCCACTCGACGGTAATATTGCACCCCATGCTGCAACCAGGACAAACCGATTTCGTCTTTTCAAGATACCATACGCGGCATTTGAATCGGAAATCTTTATCGGTCAACGCCCCCACTGGACAAATGTCAGCGACGTTTCCAGAATAGTTGTTATCAAGTTGTTTGCCGGGATAAACATCTAGCTGAGAGTGGTCTCCTCGTTCAAAAACTCCAAATTCGCTTGTCTTCGTGATGTTATCGGTAAAGCGAACACAACGTGTACAAAGGATGCAGCGCTCTTGGTCAAGCATGATTGTAGGGCCAATCGAGAACGCCTTTTTTTCTTTTTTAACCTTCACATCAACGAGACGGCTGTTATATTTCCCATGCTCCATGTAATAATCTTGAAGCTTGCACTCCCCTGCCTGATCGCATACGGGACAATCGACAGGATGATTGACGAGTAAAAACTCCAATACCGTTTTGCGAGTTTCTAAAACTTTAGGGGATGTTGTTTTGACAACCATTCCGTCAGAGACCGGCGTATAGCAGGCGATTTGTAATTTGGGCTGCTTTTCAATTTCCACCATGCAAATACGACAGTTACCAGAAACAGGTAGCGCTGGATGATAACAATAACGAGGAATATCGATTCCTAATTTGTCTGCAGCTTGAATGATCGTTGTTCCTACTGGGACTTCGATTTCTTTTCCATCAATCGTTAATTTTGGCATACGGTCTCTTTAATTGCTCTCGCATACCCCTCGCGGGGTAAAAACGTTCGAGGAATGCAGCCTCATCTGTATTATGTTCTAACAAATGGAAGGCTTCATTGTGATTTTATTTTCAAACTCACTGCGAAATTTCGAAACATAACTTCCAATAGACATTGTTACGGCATCGCCAAATGCACAAATCGTATTGCCGCCAATGTTATTCACGATTCCGGGAAGATTTTTCAAATCCACCGGCCGGCCATCTCCGTGATAAATCCTTTTGATGCTGCGATAAACCCAGCCGCTGCCTTCGCGGCACGGTGAACACTGGCCGCAAGATTCATGCGCAAAGAATCGCGCTGCAACCATGGCAGCCCAAACCATATCGGTGGTGTCATCCATCACGATGATTCCACCGGAGCCTGCCATCGAACCAATCGCTTTTAAAGAATCAAAATCCATCTTTACATCAATTTGATCTGGAGTAAGGATCGGCGCCGATATCCCGCCTGGAATGACCGCTTTGAGTTTCCGTCCATTGGAGATTCCACCTGCA
>JANLHA010000140.1 GCA_024653845.1 Candidatus Omnitrophota bacterium
ATCTCAAAGTCATGCTGCAAGAAGATCTTTTGGCTTCACAACATTTTAAGGCTACACATCCACAAGATTTTAAAAATGAAAAGAGCAAGAGTCACACCAAGATGTTAGCAATTGTTCGTGAAGTTCTACTGCCAGAAATCGAAAAGGAAGTGAATACAGGAGAACTTTTTATAGATTTAAGGCAGATTTATCATTCGATGATTTTAGCGTCCTGGTACAAGCAGAGATTTCGCGAAGGCTTCTTGGGGCAATTGTATGTTGATCAGAAAAGAATAAAAGGGATCAATATTGCGGATCAAAACAGTCATTTGAAGATTTATGGTCAATATTTGGAAGCTCTCAAAAAAGGTGTCTATAGCTATATCAAAGAAGATTATGACTCTCAATCTCAACAGATTGTTCCTCGGAAATATTATTCCGGAGGGGCTACTATGGCTATTGATCGATTACTGGTTATTCTTCGTCCAGAGAATCAAAGATTAACGGCCCGTCAAAAGCAATTGGTGAGAGATTTGATTGGAGAACAAGGAGTCTCCCCAAGGGATTTTAAGGGATTACAAATCAGATTGGTTGAGCTTGCTGCCGAAGAACCTTTGGACCTAGATCATCTCACCGAAATTATCCAAGATGTGGAAAGGCTTTCTTTTTCGGATGCTAATGGTTTACTTTCAAGAATGCGTGGTCGTGATGATTTGGGTGGCGATGAAGCTATGCTGATCGCTGATACGGATCCAGATCCAGCAAAAGTGAATATTCCGATTTCGTCTGGCGATCTTGATACAGATCCTTCTCGTGCATTTCCTTATCTTGCTAACTGGTTTAAAGAAAAACGATGGTTTATGGAAAAAGAAATGGAAATCATCGATATCGCTGAGGAAGACCAATTCCGTATAGGAGAAGCTGATGACGAAACCTCAGCATTGGGAATCATTGCTGTCTTTAGATTGCGTGATGCTGCACAAAATGTTGTTGAAAAACGTTATTTCATTCCGGCTTATCTATCCAAAGATAAAAATTCTGATTTTAATGATAACGATACCGTAGAACTTTTGCTTTCCGAAGGAGATCGACGGTATTTATCACTTGCTGATCAGAACGCAGCATTTCAGCGCAGTCTTGCCAATTATTTTAGAAATTCGGAAACACGTAGAACTCAAAAGGGGCAGATTCGTTTTACACCTCAGGATGAATTGCTTGTTGGAGTTGATACTGGAACATTATCCGCACGTCCCTTGGATGTCTCCACCTCAAATGTGTTGACTGTGCTTGAGACAAATCAAGGAAGACTGATTAGCAAGATTTATAAAGACATGCGGGGAGCAACCGGTGACGACGATCGCATTTGGCCAAGAAACATGGAAATGGAACGGTATGCTGCGTTAGCCAGTGCGGAATATCCCAATATCCCTCGATTACGAGGAGTCAGTTATTATCGAAATGCTCGAGGTGAAGAATTCCCGTTATTTCTCGTTATGGACGCAGTGAACAATGAAGGTGAAGTGGGAGGTGTATTTTGGAATTCTCTGG
>JANLHA010000141.1 GCA_024653845.1 Candidatus Omnitrophota bacterium
CCCCAAATCTTCAAAATAAATTGATCCTCCAGAGTCCTGAGTGACAACATTGAGATCAAAATTGATCAGGTGATTCACGCTCCCGACTCCATGAGGATCATGGCAAACACTGCACGGCGTTCTCTCGTCTCGAATATGTCGTTGATGCTCAGAAAAACTTTCATTATTAAGAATGCTATTGCGATCATGGCATTTGTAACACAAGGCATAACTGTTCGCATTCTCTTCTTGATTATCAGTCCACGATAACGGACGTTCTAACAAAGGGCGATAGGCAGAGCCGTGAGGACCTCGAGGACCATTTCCTGAGTTCTCTGGACTTTGATCGTTATTATGACAACTCGAGCAGGCAATTGTACTGGTTGTATCATAAGGGGCTTTCAAACTGGGTACATCAGGATTTTTTCCTATATTTTCAATAGGATGATAAGAAGCATTGTTAGAATCAAATTCAAGGCGGGTATTCATCTCGGCATATTGACGATTGACATAGGCAACTCCATTAGGAGAATCCGCGTGACAACGAAAACAAAGTTCATATTCGTAACTAATAGGATCAACTTCCATTCCATTCCTATCAATCCCTTTAACCAACTCCAATGGAGGAGGGATCGAACGATCTCGGGGAGCATCCATATCGTGGGGATTATGACAAACACTGCATTCTAGCCGACGGGCGTGAGGATTATGACAATCCGCGCACTCCACATGCCGATTGGAACTCATTTGCGCATCTTCCTTAGGATCATGTAATCCGACGGTATCAGCGACGGGGTGAACACTCCACTTATTCAACTCTGCCCCGATGTTGAAAGCAGCCACATTGCCGTTATGACAAATAAGACAATTGTCCTCTTCCTGCGCATATCTCAAAAGCCGTTCCCGGCCTCCCGCACCATGGGGACGATGACAATTGGCACATCCATTTTGGTTGACTGTCGACCAAGGGGTATCTGGCCAAGGATTCACACCCACCCCATTCCACCGTTGAGAAGAGACCGCGTGAACTGAACCTATCCACCCATCGGGTTTGTGACACTGCAGACATAATCTTGAGTACCTCGCATCCATATTGAGGAATTTGCCATATTGATCATTATGAGGGTCATGGCAACTTGTGCATTGCACCTGACGATTTTGATCAAGCCTGACATTATTTTGGAGCGTGGCCGGATCGTTCAATTCTGGATTCTGAGCAACAAGAAAAGGATCATAGGTAAAAGAGATCGGATGGTCGTTAGAGAGATCTGTCCCCAAATTGGAATCTCCTGGGGGCATCACACTCACATCCCTTGTCATGGTAATTCCCTCCGGACGACTTCGCACCATCCCCAAAGCAACTGTCCCATCGTGACAACTCAAACAAAGCTTAGAATTTCCGGTTGGTTGCCCAATCGAAGCGCTCGCCGTACTGCTGGCATAGGGAATATACGTCTGACCGGAATCATATCGATTCCATAATGGGGCCTCACTCGTTGCGCTGTGAGGCGTATGACAGAAAATACAAATCTCTCTTTCCTCTTGGGCCGTCAAAGAACCAGGGCCGCTCACGGAAAGGTTATGTTTAGAATCTCGAACGCTGGTTGCAGAGAGATTGTTAACTTCTCCCATACTCAAAATCAGCACAGCAATGATGAAAGAGACTCTTAATATGTTAGGAGTATCCTTGCGCTTCACTCATCCCCTCCTGCATATTGAAAAACGCTAATGCGCTGGTTATAGCTGTCAGCAATATAAATAAAATTTTCTTTATCAATATCTACGCCCGCAGGCAACCAGAACTCTCCGTCGGAAGAACCGCCCGTCCCAAAATTCAAAAGAAAATTTTTGTTCTCGTCAAAGATCTGAACATTATCAAAAACCGCGTCCACCACATAAATATGACCAAATGAATCGCTGGCCAATCCTTTAGGTCGTGTGAAGGAACCCGTACCGTCTCCTGCCTTGCCAATACTTTTGATATATGCGCCTGATGGATCAAAAATTTGGATCCGGAAATTAAGAGTGTCGCTCACATAAATTTTATGATCACGGCCAACACAAATATAGGTAGGATGGTTGAATTGGCCATCTCCTTTTCCTGGGCCGCCGAAAGTCAGCAATACCTTCCCTTGAAAATCGACCACGATAATTTTTGATCCTGCCGTGTCTACTATATAAAGTTTATGGTCTTTGGCAAACAACCCCATTGGCCGTAGAATGCCTTCTTTTTCTCCTAAAACAAATAAAACTTTTCCCTTGGCGTCAAGAGCAAAAACTTTCTTCAGTTCCACGTCACAAATAAAGAGAATGCCCTCGGAGATTGCCACATCGATAGGAGCGATCAAAGACTCTTTTTTATTGATCTGCTTGATGCGTTTTAATCGCTGAGTCTTAGGATGATAGACAATCACTTCTCCTTGTCCTGTATCGGCGATATAGAGTGCCCCATCTTCGGCCACGTCGATATCCATGGGGCGATTCAAACTCCAGCGCCCCTTTCCAGAAAACAAATTCCCCACCCTCGACCAAAAGGAAGGGTTTCTTACAGAATGATCAGGGATATTTTTAACAAAAAAAATCCTGGGTGAAGCCGGCGGAGGCGGCCAAAAAATCCTCGCAGGCTCATTCTCTTTTGAACCCGCCGCCGCGGAAATTCCAGAAAGGCATAAAAGCAAACAGAATAAAATACAAAACTTTTTTATCTGCGACGTTTTCATCTAGAATCTTCTTTTTAACATGGTTGAAAAGAAATGATTGCGTTTGTAATCTCTAAAGAACCATTCCTGTTGGAATTCGTACTCCGCTTCAAAGCTAACTAATCCCATATTGATCCGGTAAAGAACTTTCGAACTCATATTCTTCAAATCTGTTCTGTCCCCATCATAAAGACGATATCCATTTTCCAATCCCAAAACAGCAGACGGGGATAAACGCAAGAGATACTCTCCACGGATTTCATAATTGTTCCGGTTTTCTTCAGAAAGATGAATATAGTTTTGGTTCGATAAAAGGGTCAATTTACCTCGGGGAGATGTTTCCCAGCCGATACTCTGAGAAAATCTTAACGCTTCATAAGGCGTCAAATCCGATTGGTAATTTTCATACTCCGCACGAAAAGAAGCCTGTCTCCACTGGACTTCAGACCCCCATAGAGCGTCATCAAATTTCTCGAGAATGGTTTGCCGACCGCCGGTGACCTGGGGATAGCGCTGCGTTTTCAAACGATAATAAAACTGCAAATGGTTATTAAAAAAATCCAAGCTGGTCCGGTAATCATTCGCAAGAGAAGTGAATTTGAGCGATGGATCAAGGGTGAGCGTGTAGTCCACCATAACAGCTTGCCCATTGATGATGCTGCCCCCCACCACTCTTCTGATTTCAACCAGCCCACCGGCCAATTCAATAACTTGGTAATCAACGTCCTGGCTATAAATGGTCGTGCCATTGCTATTCGTGACAACGATACTCGTGATATCAACATTACCCTCGTTGAGAACAACGAGTGTTCCATCAGACAATGTGTGAGACTCATTAACAATCCGGATGCTAGCAGACGCAGCTTCTCGCCTCTGCTGGGAATAATTGGATCCCCATCCTAAACGCAATACCGCCGGCCCGATGTTTTTCTTATAATTTTCATTCAAAGAGAGGCCCACTTCATTTTCATCAAAAGAAGTGGCTTCTTTCTTTGCCCCCCTCAAGCTGAGTCGGCTGGTCAGACTTTCATACAGTTGATGTTCCCATCCCAAAACCAAATTCTGATCTTGGCTCTCCACGTCGGAGACCGATCGATCAGAAAAACTGTAATTTAAAAATGTCTCCAAGGTTTCTGAATGAGGAATCGATAGCGATTCAGTCCACGTCAAATCCTTGCTGTCTCGCGTTCCTGTCAAAGAGCGATAGTAAAGACGCGAATTCAAACTCTTTTCTAATTCCTCATCCCATGTGTACCGATTAAACACATTCCATTCATCGCTCTCACCTTCTTGATCAGAGACTCCCTCTTCTAGCCGAACGAAATTGTTACGTGAATAGTCAAGACGAGTTTCTCCCCAAGCATCCTTCTCTGGCTTTAACCGGAAATTAAACGTTTCATCTTCATACTCCTGGTCAGCCCGGAATGTCCGAGTGATCTCTCGATGAGAGTTTTGGAAAGAGGTATTCAAGGAGCCATGTTGGTTTCTATAGCGCGTGGTGATCCCCGAGCTATCACTATCGACAACTTGACGCTCAAAGAAATCTCGGTTCAAGGTCTCCCGGTGTTGATCAAAGAAAAGATTGGCACCATAAGGCTTTTCTTTCAGAATTTGAGAATAAAAAGAATAATAAGAAAGATAACTATTGCGGAATTTACTTACACCGACGGTGGATTCAGATTCTTCTTTTTGCTGCTGAGGTGTTATTCCTAAATTCAAATCAAAATCAAAAAATTTGGGATGATAGACAGAGCCTGAAAACTCTGTCTCAAAGATTTCTTGAAAAAGTAAACGCGAACGCTTTGCCGTCGATGATGATGAAGACAGTTTTCGCTTCTCTTGTTCTGACTCCAGACCTAAAGTCAGAGCATTGTTCCTATTCTTGAGCCCTAACAAATGGGCCCTTCCATGATTATAGGGAACAAAAAAAAATCCCTTTTGCTCCCGAGCTTGCCTGGGGATCCAAGAGATATGCGCCTCCTTATCGGACGATCCACTGCCGCTTCCCTTATGACAAGAGGGGCTCGTGGCGATGGGACCGATTCTTCCAGAATACTTGATGGATAATCTTCGACCAGTTCGTCCACTTGTATCAACTCTACGATCTTAAATTTATCTTCAAAATAACTCACGGCAATCTCTTGAGCGTTAGAAAGTCTTCCAAAAATTTTATTTTTCTTATAACACGTCTCCTGCCAATCAAACTCCTTTTGAGAAAGCAAATAGGATTCAATACAAGCCACCTCAATAGAGACAGTCGATTCCCGCTCCAGAGACAAAGACGCCTGCACAGGAAAAGGCACCATCGTCACGAAACCCAAAAATATGATTGTACTTTTTTTCATTCTCCATGAGGGTCATGACAAGTAAGGCATGACTCATCCCCAATTTCATTATGTGGTTCTACCTTGAAAAGATCTTCTTGATCATGACAACTGAAGCACAATTCTCGGCCCTTATGCGTAAGCAACTTCTCATTCTCTGACTGATGCGGGTTGTGGCATTCCAAACACATACCTTCTTCGGCGGGGTAATGCTTCTTTTCCATTTTCTCTAAGAAATTATCATGACAAGAAAAACATAATGCCGGAACTTCTTCCTTAAGCGATTGAGAAGAATTGCTCAGATGACAGGCACTGCAATCCCGATCTTCGTAAGGATAATGGACAAAAACTTTTTTCTCTTCGATGGCAATGGGCCGTTCGGCATCTGTCTCTTTCTGACAAAGAGCGTCAGAAGAACCATCTTTAACACCTTCCAAAGACTCATGACTTGCTCCCCCCGAGGGAGGAACGCCATCAAAAAAAACCTTAAGCACTTTTTCTTTCGACCCCGCTGCACATCCTCCAAGGAATAAAAAAAGCAGCATCATCTTGACCAATTTGGAGCGCATAATTATCGTTTTTTACCAAAACCAAAGACGCTGATCTTCCTTTCTCCATACTGACTAGCGACGAGAACAAGATATTCAACTTCAAAATCTTGATCGATGTACTTCTTAAAATAAGAGATATTTTCATAATCGATCGCAATTCCTGCGGGCAAAACCAATTTGTATTCTTCTTGATCCGGAAAAAATAATAACAATTTCCCTTCCGTGTCAAAAATTTGAACATTTTCAAAAGCGGCATCGACAACAAATACCCTTCCCTCGCGATCAACAGCTACACCTTTGGGTCTTGCAAACTGCCCCGGAGAATCCCCTTGCAGCCCCAACGTATTAAGGAGCTTTCCTCCTGAGTCATATTTCTTAACGCAAAACCCTCCGGTATCAGACACGTAAATCTCTCCTGCTGTATCAATAAAAATATTGGTTGGAGAAAACACCTTGGCCTCCTTCTCCGTTTCCGTAGCTGGAGGGATCGAAAAAAGAAAGTCATGGTTTTTGGCGTCATAAACCCTTACCGACTGCGTTTTCAAATCACAAATAAAAATCCGTCCTCCCCATATTTTTACATCACTAGGCTTCAATTCTCCCGCAGAACCAATGGCTGAAACATATTCACCGTTGGTATTGAAAATCAAAACCTGTCCTCGACGAGCATCAGCAATATACATCTTTCCATCCGAAGCGATACCCAGATTCGTCGGGCTACGTAATTCTGCACCCCCTCGCGGACTGAAATATTCAAAAGATTTCTTATTCAAATCCAACACTTCGATGCTATTCAGGACTGTGTCCGCAACATAAATTCTGCCATGATCAACAGTGACGCCATAAGGCTTCACAATGGGCTTCTCTGGCACCTCACCAAGAACAAATTGAGAAAATGCTCCTGTGTCTCCCTCAATATCTCGGGAAGAAGAAAAACTCGTGAGATATTGAAGGCGCGGCTCCTCAGGAGGTGCTGGATAAAATACAGAATGGGGCTCAGGCACGACAGAGACAGAAGCGCACCCCATACAATATCCGCAGAATAAAATCGCTAATAGAAAATTGGCCTTCATCAAGCAACACCTTGTTTATAATGAAACGCCCCCCGTTGATTAAAAAATCAAACGGGGGAGTTTCCTATTTGGCTATGAGCTTAAGCCTTTAAGTTATTTCACATGACACGTCAAACACAGAGCACTACCGGCATTGCTCTTGACAAGTAATTTTGTTTGATTTGCAGTGTTGTGCACATCATGACAGGTTGAACATTGCACCTTGCTGGCAAAAAGAGGAACAACCCCATCAACCGTACTGGCACTTTGCGGAGTTGCCAATTCCCGATCTGCTGTAGCCAATGCAGCATCATAAACAAAAGAAATCGGATGGTCATTCGCAAGATCGATACCGATCAAATCGCTACCAATAATATGCTCCCCTTGCCCCTGACCAATATTATTGATCGCGCCTCCAAAAGCATCCAAAGCAACGGTTCCATCATGACAGCTAAGACATGCTTTGGAAGCCCCATCCGGTTGACTCACCGTGGCGTTTAAAGTCGGGCTTTGATAAAGACTAAACGTGGCGAGTGTTGTTTGGTGATTCCATAGGGGGACCTGTGCATTCACTTCAGCCCTATGAGGCGTATGGCAAACAACACAAACTTCTCGTGATCTGTTCCAATTGTCATTTGAGAAGTCATGCACTGACCCTTGGATATCCGCAGATACGTTAGCAACAAAAACATTTAAAATGATGCTGCTGAAAAAAAAGACCCCTACTCCTAACCACTTGACTCTTTTCATCATTTCATCTCCTGTTTTGAAAGTCACTTCCACTCATGAGTTAACCTAAAAACTAAAAGCACCTGTAAACCTTTTAAGATGTCACTTCGCAAAACATTTCGTCTCGTGAATTCATGTGATTTTGCAGAGCCTGACTGCGAGAAATCTTTACAATTTTTTTAGAAAATTCATTCATTTTCTGAGCAATAATTCTTTCCACTTCGAAAATGGCTTGCCGACGCTGTTCAATGTTCTGATCAACGACTTTGTCCAATTCATTAATGTTGATTAGCAAGACACCCTCAACGGAAGCGACATCAGGATGAATATTGCGCGGCATGGAAATATCAAGCATCAAAAGTTGGTGTTGTCTCTGCGTCATCACCCGCTCCACAAGTCCTTTCTCAATGAGATAATGTGATGCCCCAGCGGCGCAAATACACACATCCACCTCTCGCAAAACCTCCTTCACATCCTCAAATCCCACAGATTGTCCGTTAAATTTCTGGGCCAACTCCTCGCCCTTTTCACGGGTCCGATTCATGACAAATAACTTACTGACTCCTTTCCTTTGAAAATCTCCGGCCGCCAATTGACTCATCTTCCCGGCGCCTATGATCAACACCGATTTCCCTTCCAAGGAACCCAATAATTTTTGAGCCATAGCAACAGCCGCCCAACTGATTGACGAACCGCCAGAGCTGATTTGGGTCTGTGTTTGCCCCATCTTGGCTGCGCGAATCACCATATTGGTAAGGATATTAAACTGTGTGTCTAATGTTTTCTTCCGACTGGCCAAAGCCACTGCATCTTTCACTTGTCCAAGAATCTGTCGTTCTCCCACCACAAGAGAATCTAGACCACAAGTGACATTAAAAAGATGCTTGATCATCTCCTGGCCTTGCTTGACGTAAAAATATTTAAATAACTCCTGAGAAAAAGGAATATTTTTCAAACTGAAAAGAGATTCGATAAGTAAGGCCGAATCATTTCTTGTTAAATGAGCATAAATTTCTGTACGATTACAGGTGGAGAAAATAAAAACTTCTCTAACAAGCGGTTCATTCTTGAGGCAAGACAACAAAAGCTCTTGCTCTAGTGGGTTCAGGAAAAATTTTTCCCGGACTTCTACAGGAGAACTTTTATGATTGATTCCTACCGCTATAAAAAAA
This sequence comes from Candidatus Omnitrophota bacterium, assembly GCA_024653845.1. Classification (GTDB taxonomy): domain Bacteria; phylum Omnitrophota; class Gorgyraeia; order Zapsychrales; family JANLHA01; genus JANLHA01. Next base: position 8,507 of record JANLHA010000141.1, read on the forward strand.
TCTACTTCTTTTTCCATGAGAGGGTATGTTTCTTAAACGACGCAATCAATTGATCTTTTTCCACAGTGTGCAACTCTTTATCAATTGCGCTGTAGACACTTTCCATTTCAGTTTGGATATGATTTCGAATCAAGACGATGGCATAAATCCCTTTATCGCTTAACTGATCTAAAATGTCGGCCTGCTCCTTGAGGGTTTTATTCTTCTTTAATTTTGCCAACAACCCTTCACAGTCACCGAGAATGTTATAGAATTCATTTCGTTCCCCGCTGAGTAAAAGTAAAAAAGGACTCAGTCGTGGAATATGCCGTCCCAGGAAAGGGAAAATGATTTGATCGTCAATTTCTTTATGTAAAGAATATGAGCCTTTGAGGTCACCAATAATTTTTTCTACGGTTCGCATGTTTCTCCGTTGAAATAATTTCCCCTCATATTTGAGTTTCTTGAGAAATTCATGGAGCTTATCCAATTCTTTGAAAACATATTTTTGTTCTTTGCCAAAAACATCTGAAAAACTTTTAATTTTTAAATTCCTTATTGGTAATTTCAGCATGGGGGATATGATAGGGAATAATAAAAAATCTGTCAGTGACGGCGGTCACTAAGAAATATTTTTATAATTAGGCATCAAAAGTGCCTTGTAAGGGGATGCTTATGGATAACTTTTGGAGAAAATGGGGGAAGAACTTCTACTGAAGAATATCAAGTAAGGCTTGCCGATTGCAGACAATGATCTGGTGGGGCTTGATATCGATAAATCCTTGACGTTTGAATTGGTTGAGATGCCTAGTGATCGTCTCTCTGACCATGCCTAGGCGGTGCGCTATTTCTTCGTAATTGTATGGGATACAAATACATCGGCGATCTTGGCATCTGTATTCAGAAACCTCAAGCATCCCAAGAATAAATTTAACAAGCTTTTTCTTGGAACTCTCTAAGGAAACATCTTCCACAAGAGCATTCAATCGGCAAAGTCTCTGGGCAAGAATCTGATTTAAAGCTTGGGATAATTTGGGATTTAATTTAACGAGACGGACATAATCTGTTCTGGCTAAATACCAGACACGGCAAGCTGTCACGGCTCGGGCATAAACCGAACACTTCCAATTCAATACCCCAGGGTTACAAGCGCAAGTATCTCCCGGCTTTAAAATTTCAAGAGTCTGCTCCCGCCCTGAAGAACTCATGCGAAAGATTTTAATATTGCCGGATTGCATAATGATGATCCGTTCACATGGCTCTCCGCATTCAAATATGAATTCCCCTTTTTCATAT
>JANLHA010000142.1 GCA_024653845.1 Candidatus Omnitrophota bacterium
GGCATATTCTTTACGACCTGATCCCCAAACAGCAATGAGAAGATACGCAGGAATCGCCGCCACTTCGTGAAAAAAATAAAAGAAAAATATATCGACCGAAAGAAAAGCTCCGTAGGTGCCGATAATCATCAAGAGAAGAAGGATGTAATATTCTTTGACCCGTTCTTTGATGGATTGCGTAATCAGGACGCCGGCAAAAGAAGCGATCCCAAGAAGCAAGACCAGAACAGAATTAATACCATCAACGCCAAGGTGATAAGAAATTCCAAAGGGTGCCACCCAAAGAACTTTATCAATGAATTGAAAACCTCCAACGATATGGTCATACGAGGCAAAAACCCATACGGATAAAAGGGCTGAAAGCAAGGCGCCAATATTAGAAATCCTACGAATACAACACACTTTTTGCGCTGGAACGAAGAAAAGCAAGAGCAAGGCCACCGTCGGGAATAAAAGAATCAATGAAAGGGGATGAGGAATATTCATAAATGATTTACCATTTAACCATGATCAAAATGAGAATAATAACGCCGAGAACGAAAACTAAGGCATAAAATTGAACCAACCCGGTTTGCAAACGACGAAGCACATTGCCACTGGCTTTTGCCACGCCTGTGGCACCATGGACACCAAAACGCGTGATGAAAATTTCTTCGAACCACTCAAAAATCATCGCCACGCGTTGCTGAACATGATCAACATACCAACCGTAAACCGCATCGAAATAATATTTATTTTTTAAAACAGGATAAAGGATTCCCAATTTTGTTTCCAAAGGATCACGATCGGGGCGCTTACTATAAATAAAATACGAGAGGGCTAATCCTAAGATAGCAACAACAGACGAAAGCACTGCAACACTTATATTCAGTTCAGGATGAACAGCATCAGGATAAAGAAAGTGAGGGATGCCAATAAATCCTCCGATGACGGAAAGAATCGCTAAGAAAATTAACGGGATCGTCATGACCGCCGGAGATTCGTGAGCAGAATGACCATGATCAGCATTCCCCGAAGAAGACTTGCCCCAAAAGGCCGTCCAGAATAGACGTCCCATATAAAAAGCGGTCAACGCACTCGTTAACGTTCCCATCACATACAAAACCGTATTATGCTCTGCGGCTAAAGCTAAAATTTCATCTTTACTCCAAAACCCGCTCAATGGAAAAATGCCACAAAGCGCGAGAGTTCCAACCAAAAACGTCCATCCTGTAATCGGCATCCTCTTCAAGAGTCCCTGCATCTTCCATATATTTTGTTCATGATGAAGCGCATAAATAACACTTCCCGCACCCAAGAAGAGAAGGGCTTTGAAAAACGCGTGTGTGGTCAAGTGATACATCCCTTGAAGAGGTCCCGCCAAACCTAAAGCCATGACCATCAGGCCCAATTGGCTCAACGTCGAATAAGCCAAAATTCTTTTGATATCATTCTCGACAATCGCAAGCGTTGCAGCCATGAAGGCGGTGATTGCTCCGACATAAGCAATGACCGTCAACACCGTTGTCAACGGTTCAAAAAGAAAGAAGGTACGGGCCAAAAGATAAATACCCGCCGCAACCATCGTCGCTGCGTGGATGAGTGCGCTGACGGGAGTTGGGCCTTCCATCGCATCGGCCAGCCAAACATGTAAAGGGACTTGGGCCGATTTGCCAACCACGCCGCAAAAAATCAAGAGCGCTGCGATCATCAAGAGATGCGAATCCAACTGAGGAACAACTGCGGCCAGATCGGTAAAAAGAAAACTTCTACCATTCCCCACGTCGGAAATGCTCCACAAAAGAAGGATCCCGCATAAAAATCCGAAATCGGCAAAACGGTTGACCATAAATGCCTTAACCCCGGCATTGGCCGCTGAAGGCTTTTCGTACCAGAACCCAATCAAGAGATAGGAACTTAACCCGACGAGTTCCCAAAAAATGAACAGCTGAATAAAATTATTGGACAAAACAATACCAATCATCGAAAAAGCAAAAAGACTAAGATAAGCAAAAAACCTTGGCATGCTCGGATCATCGGCCATGTATCCTTTGGAATAAATGAAAATGGCGCTTCCAACTCCGGTAACCACCATCAACATCATGATCGCCAGCGGATTAACCAAGATTCCAAAATCAATATTCAATGACTCAAAACGAATCCAGCTGAAGGATTGTTGGAATTCTACGATAGAATGCCCGCTCGCCAGTGATGTCGGGATATAAACCATTTGAGTAAAAAGAGAGACACAACATGCGAAAGAAATTAATATCCCAACGATGGCAACAATGGCACTTGATGTTTTCGATCGAAGAAAAAAAAGCGTGATGATCGCACAAGCAACCAGCGGCGAGAATAAAATGATCCAGGCTAAAAGAGAGGTTACCATTTCAAATCCTTTAAGTCATCCGCTTGAATGGTGGATAGACGACGGTACATCAACACAATAATCGCAAGTCCGATAGCCACTTCAGCTGCAGCCACAAGAATCACGAAGAAGACGATCAATTGTCCTGTATAGTCGCCATTAAATTTAGAAAAGGCAACAAATGAAAGATTGGATGCTGCGAGGAGAAGCTCCAAAGAAAGCAAAATTTTCAATACACTACGGCTGATTGTAATTCCCACAACTCCAACGGAGAAAAGGATTCCACTCAAAAAGAGATAATGTCCAAGTCCAATCATCTGTTACCTGCCATGTTTTTTGCGTCCCCAGATTCATTCCCATCTGTTTTGAATGCACCCTTGGCCAACGAGACAATCCCGATGACGGCAATCAGCAAAAGAAGTGACGTCAATTCAAAAGGCAGAAGATATTCCGTAAAAAGGATTTTACCAATAATTTCAATCGCGCCGCGAATTGAAGACGGTCCCATCGTTTGAGTCATCAAGAAACTCTTAATGATGAAAATGAGCTCGGATAAAAATGCTGCGCCCGCACACCACCCGAGCAAACGAATTCGATTTTTACGAATGGTTGTTGGTGTTTCAGAATTGAGTTTTAAGCACATCGCCACAAAAAGGAAAAAAACAAGAACAGCACCCGCATAAACCAACAAAAGAATGATCCCAACAAAAAAAGCTTCCAGGAGCATAAATAGAGAAGACAGCGAGAAAATGACGACGACCAATGACAAAACATTGTATAAAGGATTTCGCGCAAGGATGACAGCAAGGCTTGCCAAAACCAAAACAGCTCCGAAAAGATAGAAGAAGAAGGAAAACATATTTTATCTAAAAATGATTGTTTTAATATTTTGGAGGTTTACTGCATACAATAGATCTTAGAAATAAAAAATACAATGTCAAGAATATTGTGTGCTTTTTAAATTAAAAATCAAAAAGCATATCAATTGACACTAAGAAAAATAAGAATTATATTATCTCAAGATTGAAAAAACGGCCATAAAATTTCGCCGTTTTCATATCCAACATCATCGGCCCCGGGCTCCAAAAATAAACTATGGACTTATCACCAGAACTCAAAGCAATTCCTCTTTTCAAGAATCTTTCGTTAAAAGATTTAAAATTCCTAAACCAAATTTTAAAAGAACGAACATATGAAAAAGGAGGGATTTTATTTGAACAATCTGAGGCTTGTGAGAATATTATTATTGTCAAATCTGGACGAATAAAAATTTTTCGTTTATCATCAAGTGGGCAAGAGCAGATTCTTGAAGTGTTGCATCCAGGGGATACTTGCGCGTGTAATCCTGGGAAAGCGGAATGGGCTTGTTCTTCATGGGCGCAAGCTCTGAGTGATTGCACAGTGTGGACCTTGTCTCGAAAGCACTACGTCGACATGGTTAAAAACAATTCTCAGTTAGCCCACACACTTTCCGATTTGTTTGCTAAAAGATTATGTAAATTTTGCGCGCTCATTGAGCAAGTCTCCCTAGAGACTCCTCAACGAAGGCTGGTTAAATTTTTATTGGATATCTTTGATTCCCAAGAATCTAACGGTGAACAAAATCTTTCTTTCAAAGTTCCTTTCACGCACGAAGAAATCGCCCAGCGGTTAGGGCTTGTTCGTGAAACCGTATCCCGACAGTTGAGTCATCTCAAAAAGTTAAAGTTGATTCAAATGGATCGGAACACAATTACAATTTGCGATCGAAAGGCTTTACAAAACATTCTTTCTTAATTTTTCTGGTTTGTGACTCTAGTCACAGACATTCTTTTTGAATGCGCCTATTATGCATCCATGAACATCAAAGCAATTTTGGGCACAAAAGAAAATTTTCTAAAGCATTTGGTCGATGAAGAAAGATCTTGCGTTCTTTCCAATTTACAACAATTAGAAAACGCGCTTAAGGGATTACAGTATGAAGGGAAGACGTCCTCATTCCATCATATAAGGAAGATAGAAGAGATCGTTCTTTTTCTTAGGAAAAAATATCAGCAACATACGAACCTTGATGATGAAGTGGTTTTTCCCTTTTTGTCAAAGCATATTCCTAGGCTTTATCCTACGTTGCAATTTTTAAAAATGGAACGTCAGGATTTCCAAGGGCTCTTTGAACCCTTTGACAAAATTTTATCACAGCTCAAAGAGAAGAACAGAATCCTTTTACGAAATGACTTTATTGAACAATTAAGTAATAATGGATTGTATTTAATTTGCATGCTAAGAAGTCACATCCAAATTGAAGAAGAAAATGTCTATAAAGCCATTTTTCAAGAATTGCATCAAGATGAACGAAATGCATTGCAAAAAGAAATAGAACAATTTTTGTTAAAAGAAAATAAAAGGATACTTAAAGAGAACACCGATAAAAAAAGACTTAAGAAAGCACCTTTTTCCTGGCTAAAGAAAAAGACCCATAAGTTATTACAGAAATAAAAATGGATATCATCCTCATAGGCCTAAACCACAAAACAGCCCCCATCGGAATTCGGGAGCAATTTTATCTTCAGCCCCTTGAACGTGAACTTCTTTTGTCAGAATTGAAAAATAGCCCTCAGGTGGTTGAAGTGTTTGTCTTATCCACTTGCAATCGCACAGAAATTTATGCGCACTTGATTAGTGAAGACTCTTCCATTCTTTTTGATACACTTTATCGGATTAAGAAAGATATTTATATCCCTGATTTGAGTGAATATTTTTATATCAAAAAAAATGAAGAAGCCATTCATCATTTTTTTGAAGTCACATGCGGGTTGAATTCATTGGTCGTAGGTGAAAAACAAATTCTTGGTCAAGTAAAAAGTTCTGCCGAACTAGCTCATCGGATGGGTGTACTTGGTAAAATTTTTAATGTGTTAATCAATACAGCCATCCATGCTGGTAAAATCGTACAAACGAAAACTCAAATTGGATGCGGCGGGTCATCCGTGAGTTGGGCAGCCGTGGCCATGGCCCAAAAAATCCTATGCTCTTTTGAAAATAAATCTATTCTCGTTATTGGCGCAGGCAAGATGAGCCAATTAACAGCAAGCCAGCTTATTCGAAAATCGGTCCAAGATATTTTTGTCATGAACCGCACCTTTGAGAAAGCCCAAGAATTGGCCCAAAAAATAGGCGGCCAGGCTGTGACATTTTTGGACCTTAAAAATATTTTAGCTCGTATCGATGTTTGTATCTGCTCAGCCGGGGCATCTTATTTTCTGATCGATTCTGAAGCTGTTTATGAAGTGATGAAATTGCGCGGGGGCAAGCCATTATTGTTAATCGATATTTCAACTCCAAGAAATATTAACCCTGATGTTGCAAGGATTCCGAATGTCCAGTTATTATCCATTGATGACCTGCATAAAGTCATTGATGATAATTTACAATCCCGATATAATGCAATTTCTTCTGTAAAGGAAATCATTAAACAAAAGGTCGCCCTTTTTTATAAAAAAATCATTAAAGCTGGATACTTGCAGACGACGGCTTGTACCCACTAATTAAAAGGAGAACACATGAAAATCAAATTATTGTTTCTTGCTTTATCCGCTTTCTGCTTAATGACGCCCTCTTTGAGTTACGCAAATCTTAATGAACTTAAGGCTTATCGGGAAGTCAACCCAGAATTAAAGGCTGATTGCACGTACTGCCATCTTGATGAAAAACCTAAAAAAGAAGATGGGAAACATGATTTGAATGCCTATGGACTAAAAGCCAAAGAAACTTTTGACGCTGAAAAAGTTGAAGGCATGACCAAAGATCAAATTTGTGAATTGTATGCAAAAGTTTTTAAACAACTGGGACGACATGACGAATTTAAAGCAAAGTAAGCCAATCTTGGAGACCATGAATGAAAAATTTCTTTAAAGGACTACTGACGCTTTACATTTTATCTTTTCTTATTGGGTTGCTCACAGTTAATGCTGAGGCCGCGGTGGGGAAACCAACGAATGTTTCTTTCCCAAGCGAGGCCAAATATGTGGGGACAGAAACATGTGCCACATGTCATGAGAAAGAAAACCGAGAGTATGAACTCTCAACACATGCCCGTATAACCGTATCCAACGAGAATGAATTCATTGCGAATGGCTGTGAAATGTGCCATGGGCCAGGGAGCATCCACGTGGATAACGGCGGTGGAAAAGGCACAATGATCAATCCATCTAAGGATCCCAGCATTTGTTTTAGCTGCCACCTGGAGAAAAAAGCCGAATTTTCTTTACCGTATCACCATCCGGTCAATGAAGGGAAAATGAGCTGCGCAGACTGTCATGATCTGCATGGAACCGATCCACGTCCTTGGACATCGAGCTCGATGGATGATGTCAATGCAACATGTTTTAAGTGTCACAAAGAAACACGTGGACCTTTTGTTTTCGAACATGAAGCAGTCGGGGAAGGCTGCACAACATGTCATAAAGTACACGGATCCATTCATGACAAAATGCTCGTTATTCGAGATATCAATTTGTGTTTGCGATGCCATACGCAAGTCAATTATCCAACTATCGGTGATTTTAATCATGGTGCAACAAGATTTACTCAAGGCACCTGTTTTAGCGGAGGCTGTCACACGGCAGTTCATGGCTCTAATTTTGATGATCATTTACGATATTAGTCCAAAATAGGGGGAAAGTATGAGAATTTTCAGCAACAATATCTTCTTGACGTTCAGTATTGGCTTAACGATCATTGTGCTAAGGGCAGGGCCTTCGCTTGCAGAGGACCCCAAGACCTCTTTTGAAACAAGCGTTACGAACCGATGCGTTGACGTTAAAGGGGATGTTGCGAAATTTCGTGCCCATTCATGGGTTAAGGATGGATGCGTGCAAGGAGGGAAGATCTTTTTTGATCAAGAATCCTCCGATGGCACACTCATGACCTTCGATGGAAGCATAACCCCCCGAGACAATGATCAAGACATTGATTTTCTATTGAGCAATGATAAATGGGGTAATGTCCATATTGCTTACGACATGTTCAAAAAATACTATGATATTTCGGGAGGATACTATTATCCCTTCACAACTTTAAGAAGCAACGATCTTGAAAATCTTGATTTAGGGTTAAACATCGGGAATTTGATGTTTGAATTTAACCCAAACTTTGAAAATTTTCATGATATTAATTTTACTTATGAACGTAAAATTAAAGATGGTCGTAAGTCGCGTTTAACATGGACTCCCGTCACCGAAGGAGCACTCACAAGAAATATCGGTCCCGTCTGGCAAGATATCGATGAAACGGTTGACATATTCTCGGTTAAAGGAGCAACAACGGTCGCCGGCTTCGATGTCAAAGCAAAACAACAGTGGGAATTTTTTGAAGCATATGCGGTGCGTGAAGAAAAGAATCTTTCCACAAACGCTACAGCTTCTGAAAAAAAGAGACGGCGTCAGGAACAAGAGCCTATCACCAAATCGATGACAACCGCCTTAAGTGGGGAGAAATGGTATAACAACGAAAACTCATTTGTTTCTTCCGCCTACCGTTTTGCTAAACTCAATAATAACGAACGCGAAAAAATCGTTGAATCTAATGAAGCGGGTGTCCCGACAACTTTTTCCAACCCTAAACAAATCCTTCCGTCCTACGCCGCCAATAAGCTTGATTCTCATACGTGGGTTGGGCACTACATGACCAAACCTACACAAAAATTAAAACTTTCCGGAAAAGTTAAAACAGAATATCTGAAAAAAGAAGGGTATTCGCACTACAATCTTGATGCTGCGCCAAACAGCGCTGGTGGCTCAACGCCCAATGGAATTATGGACTCGCAAGACAATAATTTCTCGAACAATAGCGTATTCAATGTTGGAGAAAATCTATCATTGGACTACAATATTTCTAATGATATGACATTCTTTACAGAGGCCGAGCTTGGGCAATTGAGAAACCATATTAGAGAAGAACAAAAGAACATCAACAATGTTTTAAATTGGGAACGCGAAACCGTTGCTAAAACGACAAAAGGAATCGGTGTGGTTGGGGTCAGGTACGTTCCAACCCATAAATTTAGCACGACAACCTATGTCCGTCATCGTCTTGAAAACAATGATTATGATGACAAAGCTGATACTGTTCTGGGAGTCAATTCAGCCTTCATTGATAGCATGAGGCTCAACTCTGATGAACTCGCGACAAAATTCACATTAAAACTCACTCAGTGGTTCCAAACAGGATTCCGATATCAACATACTCGCAATTTGTATATTCTTCGGGTCGAAAATCAAGACAGTGCACTTTCAAGAATGAAGTCACATACGTTTACTTATGATATACTGTTTCAACCTATAGAATCTGTTCTTACAAATCTTTCTTTTTCAAGGCAGACTTTCAGTGCAACAACGCCCGCAGCATCCAAAAGCACTGTTAAAATCCCAGGATTCAATGCCGACGTGAACAGCTGGATTTTAAGCAATAGTTATGCCCCTTTTCAAGAGTTGACTTTTTCCAATGTTTTTTATTATTCGTTTGCAGATAATTTCAACGATTATACGTCAAGCGGTCTACCGTTGGCGGTCAGCAATGCGCACTATACCGTTGATTTTAATGCCAACTGGGCTCCAAAAAATAAAAAGTGGTCTATTGAACCTCATTACACTTACTACAATTATCAAGGGACCTCCGTTTCCGAATTTGGGGATTATTCTGCTTCAGCTGTTTGGTTTACTTTCAAATATGACTGGATTTAAAAAATAGGGCTTGATCATTTTTCTTAAAAGCCCATAGGAATTTTCTTTGATTCAAGAAACATCTAAAAAACATAAATTTTCAGATTATTTTTATAACACGCTTTCCTATATCGGCGTAGCTCTCGCTATTTTATTTGTCTTGGTAGAGTGCTTGCTTTTTGCGATCGATTTTTTCTCAAAAGATTCCAATATTTATTTGGGAATCTTGACATATCTGATCTTGCCGGTATTTCTTATCCTCGGGCTCATTTTAATTCCTATTGGTGCCCTTTGGAAAAAACACCGGATCAATCGAGGTCTTTCAGAACTCCCCAAGAAAAAGTTTTATTTTGATTTGTCACTTGCAACTCATCGTAATGCACTGATTGTTTTCATCATTGGGACAATTTTCTTCTTGATCATGACCACGATAGGGACATATAAGGCCTATCATTATACAGAATCCGTCGCCTTCTGCGGGCTCACTTGCCATAAAGTGATGAGCCCTCAGCACACGGCTTATTTAAATTCACCGCACTCGCGGGTGAAATGTGTGGAATGCCATATCGGAGAAGGGGCCAATTGGTATTTTCATTATAAAATGGCTGGGGTCAGGCAAATGTTCCATTTCATGAAAGGGGATTATCCTCAACCTATTCCTACTCCCGTTGAAAATTTAAGACCAGCCATTGAAATTTGTGAACGCTGCCATTGGCCAGATAAATTCTATTCTTCCTTTGATCTCAAACGCACGTATTACCCAACCAATGTGGAAGAACCTAAAGAATGGCTATTGCGGATGTTAGTCCATGTG